>NZ_JAQTTX010000038.1:7737-26928 GCF_028710545.1 Halothiobacillus sp.
AGCCGCTGGACCGTACCCTGGCTTGAGCGCGTATTACGAAAAACACGCATAGATGTCATGCTGATTGGCTTTATCGTCTCCATCGCTCGCACTATTTTCCTGCTCTTCATTGCGGTCGCAGCCCTGTCTCAACTGGGTCTCGACACAACATCACTGGTAGCCCTCATCGGTGCCGCCGGTATTGCCGTTGGCCTTGCACTCAAGGAGTCGTTGGGGAATTTTGCAGCGGGCGTGATGATCCTTATTTTTCGCCCGTTCAAGATCGGTGACTTCGTCGATGGCGCTAATGTAATGGGCACGATTAAGGAAATTGGTATTTTTCAAACCCGCATGACCGATCCGACCAATGTTGAAATCATTGTGCCCAATGCCACGATATACAACAGCCCGATCAAAAACTTCAGCACCCATCCCACGCGTCGGATCGAAATTGCCGTTGGCATCGATTACGCGAACGATCCAAGACAAGCAAAAGAAATCATCGCGTCGCTTTGTGCGGCAGACAGCAGGATACTGCCCGAACCTGCACCACTCGTGCTCGTCAATGATTTTGGCGCGTCGAGCATCGACTTGCTGGTCCGCGTTTGGGTTAATGCCAGCGACATATTGGCGGTTCAAACGGAACTTCGTGAGCAAATCAAGCAACGATTCGATGAAGAAAACATCGCCATCCCATTCCCGCAAATGGTGCTGCGCCGCCCCGAGTAAGGATCACATCCGGCGCGCCGCCAACGATCGACTGTTACTGCGAGATGGAAGGCGTCGGCTTGATATAACAATCAAAACGCACCCGACCGCTACTGATGCTCATTGCAGGCATAGCACCCGCCAAAGCGGGCGCATGCGGTGGACGCTTGACCACATACCGATTCGCCGGTTGCAGACGCGCCCACGCAAACAGGGCATCGGCATCGGCATCTGCACCCACCAGCTCATGGAAGATGCGCATATCCTTTTTCACCAGCGCGGATTTCTGCCGCTCCGGAAACATCGGATCCATCAACCAAACCGTATGTTCATCGGGCTTGATTGTGTCAGGCCATGCCGCTCGGGCATCCGAACCATAGAGATGGATACGCGATGCAATCTCATGGGTCTTGGAATCCAACCGCGCGCGCATCAACGCATCAGATAACAGAAAGTGAATCAGTGGATGTCGTTCGAAGGCAAACACCGTGCACCCCGTACTGGCTAACGCCCAGGCATCACGGCCCAAACCTGCCGTCAGATCGATGACCATTGGACGGCGATTGGCACGCAAACCGGCCGCTTTTGCCAGGGGTTCACGCAAAGCCATTGGTTGATTGAAACGGGCATTCTGAACGAAATCAATACAGAGGGCATGGCGACCAAATATATCGCTGCCTTTTGGCGGAAACAGCTGCCAACAGCCTTCAAAATGCATGAGAACGAAATGATCCGGCTGGACATCGAGCACTTCTTCCGTACCGATTATCGGGATGGAAAGCTTACGCGCCTCCTGAATCTGGCTGCTTGCATATTCATCTGCGCTGGCGGCCGGCATGACCAGTCGAACACTGTCCAACCATGAAGATGACGACGAGGTCGTCAAGGAATGATTCAGATCCACTTACGGTAGATTTTGGAATTGCGCTTGAAGTTGTACAAGGCTTGCCGCTCCGTTGGCAGAGCAGAGATGTTTTCAGCCACGAACCCTTTTTCCTTGAAGAAGGCCATGGTTTGCGTCGATAGAAGAAACAACGATTTCAGCCCCATGGACCGGGCACGCAACTCAAGGAAGCTCAGCAAGCGCCCTGCCCGACCACCCCGTTGATAAGCGGGATGAACCACCAGAGCAGCCAGTTCGGCCGACTGGGATTCTGGATAAGGATAAAGAGCGGCACAACCGATGATATCGCCATCACGTTCAATCACCACGAAACGATCCAGCTCCAACTCAAGCTGTTCGCGCGACCGACGAACCAGAACGCCGGTTTGCTCCAAGGGTTCAATCAGCGCGACGATGCCGCCAATGTCATCAAGACTGGCCGCCCGAATACGCTCGAAGGGCTCGGCAGAAATCAGCGTGCCGCAACCATCGCGGGTAAAGAGTTCGACCAGCAACGCGCCATCGTCTTCACGGTCGACGAGATGAACACGATCCACACCGCGAGAGCAGGCACGTATCGCGCTTTCCAGATGCAAACGGAACTCATCCGATAGCGTTGATCCGGATTGCGACAGAAGCTGGTGTACGTCCGCCAGCCCCATAACCGAAGGTAAATCATCTACAGGATCGGTCAGGAAAATGAGTTTGTCGGCACCGAGGCTGACAGACAGCGACTCCGCCACTTCTTCGGCGCGCAAATTGTACAGCTCGCCGGTGGGCGAAAAACCGAGGTTGCTCTGCACCACGATCGATCCATCGCCCAGCGCATCACGAATGCCGTCTACGTCGACTCGGCGCACGGCACCGGTAAAGCCCAGATCAACGCCATCGATAACACCCATCGGGCGCGCGGTCACGAAGTTGCCGGTCAGCACGCGTTGCGCTAGGCCCGAACCCGACGACATACTCAGCCGGGTCGATAGCCAGGAAAGCAGATCGAACTGCAATGCACCCACTGCCTCAGTCACCGGATCGATCATTTCGAACTCGGTGATGCGCAATCCCTGATGGAATCTGGGTTCCAAACCAGCCAAGGCCAGGCGGCGATTGATCTGGGGGCGTGCACCGGGCACCAAAACCAAACGAACGCCCAGATCCGCCAACAGAACCAGATCACGCACCACACGATTGAATGACTCAGGCTCGTCCAACGCCTCCCCACCAAAGGCCACCACGAAAACCTTGCCTTCGTGCTCACGAATGTAGGGCACGGCGTTACGCAGTCCGTGGACAAGAACCTGCTGAGGACTCAAAACAGCGGTAGCCGTTTCCATGGCAACATCCTTTGACTGCAAGGGCGTATTCATGCCGGTTGATACTCAGCGTTCATGGCCGGGCCGACAATGCGCCGAACCCGATCAGGCGGCCGGGTTGCCGACATCATCAGATACATCGCCCAAAATCAGAAACTCAAGCAAGGCCTTCTGTGTGTGCAGGCGTGCTTCCGCCTCCTGCCAAACGACACTTTGCGGGCCGTCAATGACTTCTGCCGTTACTTCTTCACCACGATGAGCGGGCAGGCAATGCATGAACAAGGCATCGGAATGGGCACGCGACATGACGTCACTGTCGATCACAAAGGTCTTGAAATCCCGTAAGCGGCGCTCCCGCTCGTCTTCTTGCCCCATACTGGCCCAGACATCGGTAACGACAAGATCGGCGCCGGAGGCGGCTTCATGTGCGGTTCGGACGATATGCACACGATCGCCCGCGGCAGCCACAACAGCAGGATCCGGTTGATAACCCTCCGGGGTGGCGATCATCAACTCGAAATCGAATACCTGTGCTGCGTTGATATACGAATGGCACATATTGAAACCGTCACCGATCCACGCCACGCGTTTGCCCTGAATCGAGCCGCGATTCTGCTCAAAAGCGAACACATCGGCCAGCAGCTGGCAGGGGTGGTTCAAGTCGGTCAGCGCATTGATCACGGGTACACGGGAATAAGCGGCAAATTGCTCCACCATGTGGTGATCTTTTGCACGGATCATGACCGCATCGACCATCCGTGAAATGACCCGAGCGGAATCCTCGATCGGCTCGCCCCGCCCCAATTGGGTATCACGTGGCGACAGGAAGATGGCCGTACCGCCTAATTGGGCAATACCCGCCTCGAAGGACAATCGCGTCCGTGTCGATGCTTTCTCAAAAATCATCCCCAAGACACGCTGACGGAGGGTGGCCGGGCGAATGCCCGCATCATAGGCCTTCTTGAGCGCATCGGCCCGAGCAAGAATTCGACGATAGTCCGCCTGAGAATAATCCAGCAAACTCAAGAAATGACGCACTGACATAAAAAATCTCTACCTACCGGGCAACAGGCTCAGTGCCAATCACCCCAATAAAATTTGAACAATAAATAATGTGAGGAATGCCCCCAGCCGGCACCCTGTGCGAGTCCTGCTGCACGTTAGTCCGTTACCTGAGTCGCGTTGGCATCCAACCAGGCAAGAACCACGTCTCCCAGGCGCTTTACGAGGTCATCGGCCTGTTCATCGGACATGATCAACGGAGGCAGCAACCGGATCACGGAACCTGCCGTCACGTTGATCAACAACCGCTCATCCAGGGCCAGTCGCACCAATTCGCCACAGGGCCGATCCAACACAACGCCAATCATCAAGCCCCGACCACGCAGTTCAAGCACAGCGGACTGACCGGCAAACACCGCCCGCAAACCACTGCGAATGCGCTCACTCAACTGTGCCGCACGTGAAACGAGCTGGTCCCGCTCAATCACGCTCAGAACCGTATGTGCAACTCGACAAACCAGGGGGTTGCCACCAAAAGTCGAACCATGATTGCCCGGCGCGAACAGGGTCGCGGCCTTCCCTGCGCCAAGACAAGCGCCAATCGGCACACCGTTCCCGAGACCTTTGGCCAGACTCATGACATCAGGCAACAAGCCTTCTTCATGCTGGAAGCCGAACCACTTCCCGGTACGACCGATGCCGGTTTGCACTTCATCGACCATCATCAACCAGTCATGCTGATCACATAATGCACGAATACCACGCAAATATCCCTCGGGCGCCGCACGGACACCACCCTCGCCTTGAACAGGCTCGACCAGAACAGCCACGATGTTGTCGTGTAACGCTGCCATCCGCTCGATCGCTTCCAGGTCACCATAGGGCACGCGCAGGAAGCCGGCAACCAAGGGCTCGAACCCCTTCTGGATGGCCGGATTCCCGGTCGCGGCAAGCGTGGCCAGCGTCCGGCCGTGAAAACTGGTTTCCATCACCAGAATCTGCGGATTTTCGATCTGCCGTTGATGCGCAAACAGTCGCGCCAGCTTGATTGCAGCCTCATTCGCTTCCGCCCCGGAATTGGCGAAAAACACCGATTCCATGCCGGAAATCTCGGCCAACTTGTCGGCCAGTCGGGATTGCCAGAGCACCCCGTAGACATTGGATGTATGAATGAGGGTCTGTGCCTGATCACAAATGGCTTCACTGATATCAGGATGGGCGTGCCCCAACCCTGTCACTGCGATACCGCTCAATGCATCCAGATACTCGCGCCCAGCCTCATCCCACAAGCGCGCACCCTCGCCACGAACAAACGTAACCGGCTGCCGGTTATAGGTAGACATCAAATGGCTGCTCATTTGGCTGCTCTCATCTGAATATTCATGGTGTGATGCTCCTGACCAATGCATCTAGTGACGTAATATAAATAAAGATACAACAAATAAAGGGGATTCGAGCCCCCTTTATTTGAGCTTATCATAAAAGCAGAAACCTTCCTCGGGTATACGCGACTCAAAACACGACAGGCTGCTAGAATAAACACGCTAATGCGGCCAGCCCCTAACCGGAATCGAGCTGTTCACTCCCTCTTCCTTGTCGAGAAAAATCATATGACAGCCCAATCAAGTGCCCGCGCCGATGAGCTGATTAAGTTCAACCAATTATCCGACCAATGGTGGGATCAGGACGGTGCATTTGCCGCGCTTCACGCCATCAACCCCTTACGCATCCGGTTCATAAGCCAATATGCCGCACTGTCCGGTGCACGCGTGCTCGATGTTGGTTGCGGCGGAGGGATTCTGAGCGAAGGGCTCGCGCAGGAAGGCGCAAAGGTTACGGCACTTGATCTGGCTGCCGATGCATTGCAAGCGGCAAAAACGCATGCGGATGAACATGGCTTGAATATCGACTATCGCCTGGAAGACATTCTTTCGTTTGCCGAAACGCAGGCAGGTACCTTTGATCAGGTCACCTGCATGGAAATGCTGGAACACGTCGACCAACCCGAGTCTATTGTGCAAGCTTTGGCCAAAGCGGTTAAACCGGGCGGATGGGTGTTTTTATCCACCTTGAATCGAAATCCGAAATCATGGTTATTCGGCATTGTTGCAGCAGAATATCTGCTCAAATTGGTGCCTCGTGGCACGCATGATCACAAGCGGTTCATCAAGCCGTCCGAACTGGCACACATGGCCCGTCAGGTCGGGCTCACTCCCGTGGCGTTCAGCGGCATTACCTACAACCCCCTCACCCGTTCGTATGCCCTGAATGCGCAGGATCTGGACGTAAACTATCTCATGGCCTGCCGTCGCCATGAGATTTGATGCAAAGCTGTCCTCCAATCTAACTTGGCCCATTCAAGGCGTGCTGTTCGACCTCGACGGAACTCTGATTGATACGGCACCCGACATGGCGCTTGCACTCAATCGCCTGAGATTGGAGTGCAACCTGCCCCCCTTGCCTTTCGAGCAGATTCGCCCGCAGGTCTCCAATGGCGCGCGGGGGCTGCTGGAAATCGGCTTTCAGCTCGGTCCGGATGATCAAGGCTTCGATATTCTTCGTGACCGTTTCCTGCAACTCTACCAGCAGGATATTGCGGGTGAAACGCACCTGTTCTCGGGGTTCGATGAAGTGATCAACTGGTTGAATCAGCAAGGAATGCACTGGGGCATCGTGACCAACAAGCCAGGTTTTTTAACCCGGCAACTGTTAAAGGCACTTGATTTGAATCCCTCGGTAGTGATCGCGGGCGATGACCTGCTCCGGCGCAAACCCTACCCCGATCAGCTCATTTATGCCGCGGGGCATCTACGGCTTCCGCCACAACGCATCATGTATGTGGGCGACCATGAGCGCGACATTCAAGCCAGCCGCGCTGCACATATGCCCTCGGCCGCCGTCCGCTGGGGTTATCTGGACGGTGAACGCCCTATCGAGGACTGGCTGGCCGATGTCATCCTGACGAACCCTACCGATCTGCTCGCCTTACTTTCGCCAACATCAAACCCACACTAAAAATCCACACTTAAAACCAACACTCAAAATCCAAGGCTGCAATCCATGTCACGATCCGTACTCGAATTTCTACCATGGCCGATTTCAATTCATGACATACATCCTTCAGAGCCATTGGAGGGATTCGCGGATCTCATGAGTTTTTATAGAGAACAGCTACCCCGACTGCGGCCCGGTCACCACAATCAGATCGGAGCTAGTGACCCGGCAAAAGCCGCTCAAATCGATGGCCTGATCATGGCGCTCCTGCTGGTGGATGGCTTGCTTTGCGCCCGGACGGATCATCAGGCAAACAAACCGCTGCGCCTGCCTGTGAATGAACTGGCCGAATACCGAGTGGATGCGGATCACTTCGAGCAACAAACGGTGGATTTCGCCTGGCGCCGCCTGTGCGAACGCTACATCCGTCGCAGCCGGGATTTACTCCAGGCATCTGCCGTGTTGGGCAAGCCCTGGCTGTCCGGCATGACCTACCGTTTTTGTATTGCACGTACCGAGCAGGTACTCCGCGAGGTTCAGGTTGATCCGGCCACCGCCTATACCGGCGGCAGAAGCCCGAAGCTCATGGATCGGCTCACGGCAATGGCGCGAATTCTGTGGCGCACCCTCACCGGTCGCCGTTAAAACCGGCTCGAAGATGGCGAGGGATTCCGTTTAAAAATCATCCTCTATCAGCCGCTTGACGCGGGTCATTTCCAGCAGATCGTCAAGCCGACGACGAGCATCCTTGTTCTCAACCGGTTTTACCTTTTCCACTTCGGGTTCTGCATCGGTCGAATCTTCGGCATCGTCTTCCCAATGCTCGTTGAGATCGGAAATATCATCGTCTTTACTCACAGTATGTTCCTCAGGAATTGATGAATTTTCGCAGCCTTATACCGTGTTTTTTTCAGCTTGAGAAGAGGCGTTTGCACCTTGTGTGAAAAATAGTTGTTTGTGTACCAATAATCCGTTGCCACAAAAAGTAAACACAAAAAAACCGCCGGGGTTACCGGCGGTTTATGCGCGAGAAAATCAATGAATAATCAGATGATTACTGCTCTTCTTCGTCCAGATCAAAGTCATCGTCATCTCCAATTTCCTCGATACGCTCGAGATCCATGAAGCCTTCGATTTCGTCGGCAAACATAACGGCCGTATCTGCCCACACCATCGGACGCACTTCCGTGGAAAGCACACCCTCTTCTTCGGTCTGTACCAGCGCAAAACAGGTCAAGGGCTCGTAGCCGATGCCATCGTCCTCATCGCTGATCAGGGCGTACCAATCATCAGCAGGCATGATGCTCAAAATTTTCGAAGCCATCGTCATTCTCCTTAGGTGGTGGGGTGAAGTTATTTGTGGATGATCATGTCAGCGACATATGACGCTTTCATGGCGTAGCTTCAGAGCAAAATTCAAATCAATTTCAGGTAGCGCGTTCAAAAACCAGGCGACCATTCACCCAGGTGGCACGGGTTTGATGACGAAAATCCCAACCGAAAAACGGGGTATCCCGCCCGGCTGAACGCATCGTCGCCTCATCCAGAGTCCAGTATGCATCGGGATCAATCAATGCCACATCGGCCCGTGCGCCTACGGCAACTCGACCCGAATCGTTCAGACCGAACAGTTCGGCCGGACGTCTCGTCAGCGCATCCAGGGCTCTGGCAAGACTCAAACCCTCTTCGTCGACCAGCTTGAGCACGAGCGGCAACAAGGTATCCAAACCGGAAATTCCGGGCTCCGTCGCCGGGAATGGCGCCAGTTTGGCATCGGTTTCGTGCGGTTGATGATCGGAAATCACGCAATCGATGGTGCCATCCTCTAAACCGGCACGCAGGGCATCCCGATCTCTCAAGCTGCGCAAAGGTGGCTGAACATGCGTATTTCCACACAGGGCGTCCGTATCCATTTCGGACAGCCACAGGTGATGCGCGCTCACGGAGGCGGATACCGGCAAGCCATCGGCTTTGGCTTGGGCAATCATGCGCACACCCGCACGCGAGGAAAGATTGTTGATGTGAATGCGTGCGCCCGTTTCCGCTACCACCGCCAGCAACTGGGCAAGTGGCGCCGTTTCGGCAGACACGGGGATTCCCGGTAGGCCCAGTCGGGTGGCGATGGCCCCTTCGTGCGCGCATCCACGCTTGCTCAAGGAGGGGTCTTCGGGCTGGATCACGACCAGAATATCGAAGGTGGCGGCATACTCCAGCGCCCGGCGCAACAGACGCAAATCGCGCACGGGGTAATGGGCGTTGGACACGGCGACGCACCCGCCTTCGGTCAATTCGGCCATTTCCGCCAGCAATTCACCCTTCAAACCTTGCGTGAGCGCACCGATCGCCACCACACGGGCACGACCGGACAATTGAGCCCGACGTTTGATAAAACGCGCCACGGCAATCGTATCGAGTACCGGATCGGTATCCGGCGGCATGCAGACGGTTGTAATGCCGCCTGCGACCGCTGCCAGTGTCTCCGTGGCGATCGTTGCCTTGTGCTCCAATCCGGGTTCGCGCAGACGCGCCCAGCCATCGATGACACCGGGAATCAACCACAACCCCTTGGCATCTATCTTTTGAACCTGAGTGTGAGGGAACTGCTCGGGTGCATCACCGATACCCACGATCCGGCCATCTGCCAGATACACATCAGCGATGCGATCAAGCTGGTCAGCCGGATCGAACACCCGCGCGCCCTGAATGAGCCAGGTGTCGCAATCAATGCCCGGACGACAACCTTCAGGATGCCGCACGGGGTCGAGATCAATACCGAGGTTAGGGGGATTTTGAATCATGATTCTGCACTCATGCACAACGCCATCACGGCCATACGCACGCCAATACCGTTGGAAACTTGTTCGAGGATGACGGACTGCGGGCCATCTGCAACGCGGGATTCGATTTCGACGCCGCGATTGGCTGGCCCCGGATGCATTACGATCGCGTCCGGTTTGGCCCACCTTAGTTTTTCTTCGGTCAGACCATACAAGCGATAAAACTCCTGCTCGGTCGGCAACAGTCCGCCTTCCATACGTTCGCGTTGCAAGCGCAGCATGATGATGACATCCACGTCTTTCAGACCCTGGCGCATATCGTGGAATACGCGCACGCCCATCGGTTCGATGTCATTGGGTATGAGGGTGCGCGGGCCGATCACCCGCAGTTCCCCCACATTGAGCGAGTTGAAGGCATGAATCTGTGAGCGGGCGACGCGAGAGTGTTTCACATCGCCGACAATCGCAATCCGCAAGGGCGCGAAATCACCTTTGATTCGCCGGATCGTGAACGCATCCAGCAGCGCTTGCGTTGGATGAGCGTGCCAACCATCCCCCGCATTCAGAACCGAAACGTGCGGCGCCACATGACGGGCGATGAAATGCGCCGCGCCGGACTGATCATGGCGCACCACAAACATGTCCGCCTGCATGGCTTCGATATTGCGCAGGGTATCCAGCAGGCTTTCACCCTTGGTGGTTGCCGAGGTGGAAAGATTGATGTTCAACACGTCGGCTGACAACCGTTTGGCCGCCAGCTCGAAGGTCGTGCGCGTGCGCGTGGACGATTCGAAGAACAGATTCACCACCGTGCGCCCGCGTAACAGCGGGACCTTCTTGATTTCACGATCGGTTACCGACATGAAGTTCTCAGCCGTATCGAGAATCCGCGTAATCCAGGTCGGGCCGAGACCTTCGATGGTCAGTAAATGCTTGAGATGTCCCTGCGCATCGAACTGGATTGCCCAGGGATCAGTCGCCAGTTTGGGTATGCTCGGGCGCACGAAATTGACGGCCATCAGGCATTTTCCTCACGAGTCACAATACGGGCGCTCAATGGATCGGGGCCATCGACATGAATTTGCCGGTCGGCCGCAAGATGCACGCGCTGCCCGACCGTATCTGCGGCAATCGGGAGTTCACGGCCATCGCGCTCGAACAGCACCACAAGCCAGATACGCGCAGGGCGACCATAATCGAACAGCTCATTCATGGCCGCACGAATGGTGCGCCCGGTGTACAGCACATCATCGACCAGAATAATGTCACGACCGTCGATATCGGCAGGCAAATACGATGGCGAGACCTGCGGATGCAGGCCCAGGGTATCAAAATCGTCCCGATAGAACGTGATGTTCAGCTTGCCCAGCGGCTCGGCCAGTTTCATGCGCTGGTGCAAAGCTTCGGCTACCCAAACACCGCCACTGTGAATGCCGACCATCAGCGGATTGCTTAATTTTCCCTGATCGACCGCCTGCTTCAACTCGGAAAAACACGAGTCAATCAATAGATCAACCGACTTAATTTCAGGGTTGGATGTCATGTGTAGGTACCGTTTACTTGAGGTGCAGCAGGAGATTCCACTGAATACTCCGACGATTGCACCGGACTTTGACTGAAAAATGTTTCCAGAATGATGGCTGCAGCCTGAGCGTCGATCATGCCGGGCGATTTTTTCACCTTATTCTTGCCATGACGCGCGGTAAGCAGCATCTGGGCATTTTCGGAACTCAGGCGCTCATCAACGTAACGAACCGGCAGGTTAAAACGCCCTTCCAGCCTGCGACCGAAGCGACGGATAAACTCGGCGACGGGATAGGTCTCGCCCGAATCCATTACCGGCCAACCCAGCACGAGACCAACCGGACGCCATTCATCCAGCAGACGCCCGATGATATCCCATTGGATCTGATGCGCGTTGCGATGATGCAGTGTGGTCAATGGGCGCGCACTGCCCAGCATTTGCTCACCCACGGCAACACCGATACGCCATGCTCCGTAATCGAATGCCAGCCAGGTTCCGGGCGGGGCAGAAGCCGTCATGGCGATTCGCGGCGTACTCAGGCGTGACCGGCTTCACCGGACAGCAGGTTCATATCGACACCCAGACTCCGTGCCGCTGCGGCCCAACGTTCCTCGACCGGATAATCGAAGATCAATTCGGTCGTCGCCGCAACGGTCAACCAGGTGTTGTCTGCCAGTTCCTGCTCCAGTTGCCCTTCGGACCAACCCGAATAGCCCAGGGCGATCACGGCGCGCGCGGGGCCGGCACCATCGGCCAGAGCCTGTAAAATGTCTTTGGAAGTCGTGAGGCCGATTTCATCGGTAATTTCGAGCGTCGATTCCCAGCCGCCATGCGGTGTATGCAGCACAAAACCGCGTTCCAGCGCGACCGGGCCGCCCATGAACACGGGCCGACTGCGAATCGACGAGTTGGAGCAGGAAATCTTCATGTGATCGAAAATATCACCCAAGGTGACATCCAGCGGACGGTTGATGGTGATACCCATCGCCCCTTCTTCATTGTGCTCACAGACGTAGGTCACACTATGGTTGAAGTTCGGATCGTCCAAACTGGGCATGGCGATCAGCAACTGGTTTTTCAACTGAATGGGATCGGTAAAGCTGATCGTCGAGACGCTAGCAGGTCGTTTATCCTGCCCCTCGGTATTTGGTTTTGGCGTATGGTCTTCGGAAGGAAATTTAATCATTGTTGAATGATAGACTCGCGCCGCCGGTTAAGGAAGCCCTTCGTGATGCCCCCCGACGAGCAACACCTGCAGATGCTTACCTGCCGCGAGAAGGCTTCCGCCCAGGAGCGGGAGTGCGCGCCGTTCCCTGTCGCTCCCGACGGATCGGCTTGCCACCGGCACGCGCGGGCTTGCTGCGCTTGTCAGGGCCTGCTTCTGCCCCTTGAGGACGTGCGCGAGACAGAACCGGTCGAGATTCTCCTGGTCGAGCTTCTCCGGGCTGACTCATACGGGTTTTCACGCGTTCAATAGGACGAGCGGCCGGTCGGTTGGCGGTAGCGGCACCCTCTTGCGCCTGCGCGCGGGCAGGAACGCGAAACGGTTCGGCAGGCCGTTTGGCGACCGTGCCGGTTTGCACACGCGCCCGATAAGGTTTCAGCGCGCGCCGCTTGGTGTCTTCATCCTGCACTTTGCGACGGGTTTCGGGGCGAAGGCCCACCAGTTTGACCAACGCATCTTCCATTTCAGGCGGCAGATCCTGCGCACGCCCCGGCTTGAGGCGTGGTGGCAACGGAATGCCTGCGTAACTGATGCGGATCAGACGGGAAACCACGGCGCCCACGGCTTCAATCATGCGACGAATTTCACGATTGCGCCCCTCACGCAGGGTCACGTGATACCAGCGGTTCACCCCGGTGCCGCCGGCGTCACTGAGTTGATCAAACTTGGCGGGACCGTCATCGAGCTGAACTTCGGTAGTCAACTGCTTGATCTGATCGTCGGTCAAGCCGCCCAGCACACGCACGGCATAGGTGCGCTCGATCTGATGGCTCGGGTGCATCAAGCGGTTGGCCAGTTCGCCATCGTTCGTCGCCAGCAGCAGACCGGATGTATTGAAATCCAGGCGGCCAACCGTAATCCAACGCCCCTGACGAATGGCGGGGAGCGCGGCGAACACGGTCGGGCGGCCTTCCGGATCGGAGGTGGAAGTGATCTCGCCTTCAGGCTTGTGATAAATAATGACCCGTCGGATCGGCTCTTCGTCGGATACCGTGATTTTCTGCCCGCGCACATCGATGACATCGCCGATCCCGGCCACATCGCCCAATTGGGCCGTGACACCATTGAGTTTCACCTCGCCCGCACTGATCCAGCCTTCGATCATGCGACGGGAGCCGAGTCCCTGAGTGGCCAGGATTTTTTGCAGGCGTTGTTTGCTCACGCGGTAGTTCTCTTTACGTGCTTGGCGAAGCGTATTCGCCAATTTTGATTGCTTGATCGGACAGGTTTTCGGGGGAATGATAAGCTCCTAACCAATCATCACCAAGAGATACCGACGCAACCCCATGACAACAGCGGCCGAAACGATCATTCCAGCCACTGCGACGCCCCAGGTTCGCTGGCTCCATGACCAGCACATGGGTGTTCAGCAGAACGCGGTGCTGCTGCTCAGTGGCGACTGGACGATCCGCAGCCTGCACCATGTGCCGAAGGTCGACACCCCGGTCAAAGAGGGCGTGAAATCGCGAATCGTATTGCGCAGCGAAATGACTGCTTTCGATGGCTCCGCCGCACTGGTGCTGGCGCGCTGGATCAGGCAGTGGCGTGCAGCGGGCCTGACGGTTGACCTCTCGGAGTTTCCCTCACGCGAAACCGGCCTGCTCACGCTGCTGGACGAACGACTCGTCGATTCCGCACCTTCGCCTATACACAAGCCGTCCCTGTTAGCGCGATTGGGCGAAGTGGCCGTTGACCAATGGCATGAAGCAAAATCATTCCTGTCATTCCTGGGCGAACTGGTCTGGCGTGGGTTTCCGCTATTGCTGGCCTTCTGGCGCATCCGCTGGCGCGCCGTCCTAGCCGAAATTGAAGCAGCCGGAGTGCGGGCGCTCGGGATTGTCGGCCTGTTGTCGTTCATGATCGGGATGGTGATGGCCTACCAGGGCGGCGCCACCCTCGAAAACTACGGGGCAAACGTCCTGATCGTCAATCTTGTGGGCATCATCACCCTGCGAGAAATGGGGCCATTGCTCGCGGCGATCATCGTAGCCGGTCGTACCGGCTCATCCTATACCGCTCAACTTGGCACGATGCGCATCACCGAGGAAATCGATGCGCTGCGTGCCATCGGCGTGCCGCCGTTCGAGATTCTGATTTTCCCCAAGGTTCTGGCGCTGGCACTGACACTGCCCCTGCTTTCGGTATTTGCCGATCTCATGGGTCTGCTCGGTGGCGCCGTGGTTGCCAATTACGGATACGGCGTCTCGTTCTCGGTCTTTTTCCAGCGAATACCGGAAGTCGTATCGCTCACCACGCTCTGGCTAGGGCTGATCAAGGCACCGGTGTTCGCCATCGTCATCGCACTGATCGGCTGCATGCAGGGGTTGCGCGTGCGGGGCAGCGCGGCGGAAGTCGGTCGCGCGACGACCGTGAGTGTCGTGCAGGCCATTTTCATGGTCATCGTCATCGATGCGGCGTTTTCCGTGCTCTACAACCTGATGGGTTACTGAAATGAGCATGACGGCTGCAACCGGCTCAAACCACAACGGCTCAAAGGATCTGGTCATTGATGCCCACGGCATCGTGAATGAGTTCGGCAGCCATCGCGTCCATGATGAGCTGGATTTCCAACTGGAGCGCGGAAAGATTCGCGCCCTCGTCGGCGGCTCGGGTACGGGAAAAACCGTCCTGCTCCACACGCTGATCATGCTCCGTCAGGCCAATGCAGGTTCGCTGAAGCTCTTCGGCGTGGATACCGGCTCGGCTGACGATGCCCAACGACAGTCGCTGCGTGAACGGATTGGCGTGCTGTTCCAGGGCGGCGCCTTGTTCACATCACTCACCGTGCTGGAGAATGTGTTGCTGCCCATCAAGGAACACGGCCATTTCGACCCGCACTGGCTGACCGATCTTGGCATGAGCAAGATCCTCCTTGCCGGATTGCCCGCCGACAGCGCGCACAAGTTGCCAATGGAATTGTCCGGCGGTATGGTCAAACGCGCGGCGCTCGCCCGGGCGTTGGCGCTCGATCCCGAACTGCTGGTGCTGGATGAACCCACCTCCGGGCTCGATCCCATCGGTGCTGCCGCATTTGATGAACTGGTGCGCACGTTAAGCGATTCGCTCGGCCTCACGGTATTGCAGGCGACACATGATCTCGATTCGATCTGGCGTGGTGTTGACGAAGTGGCTTTTCTCGGACGGAAAAAGGTTTTGGCCGTTGGCACGGCCGCCGAGTTGGCAGCGCGTGACGAGCCTGAACTCCAGGCCTATTTTCGAGGTGCTCGCTCTCAAGCATACTGGCTGGCATCACAGCAGGCAAAGCCAGAAAAGCCCCCTACCGCTCCATCCTCATCCAGTGCAGAGACGACCTAATGGATTCGAAAATCAATTACACCGCCATCGGGTTATTTGTGTTGCTGCTGGGCTTGGGCCTCGCGGCCACTGCCTATTGGCTCGTAACCGGTGGCAAGCAGCAATCATTCACACCGTATGTGATTTATGCGACCGATAGCGTGGCCGGGCTGACCGAGAACAGTCATGTGCTTTATCGCGGTGTGGACGTGGGCGAGGTCAAAAAAATCCGGATCGATGATAAAAACCCAGGCCGCATCCGCATCCGGGTCGATATTGACGCCAATGTCCCCATTCGCGCAGATACCGTGGCGCAACTGCGACCACAGGGTGTCACCGGCTTGAGCGTGCTGAATCTGACCGGCGGCAAATCAAGCACGCCACTGACCCACCGCAACAGCAAAGGCGAACTGGTCATTCCCTTCGAGCCATCGATATTTTCCCGGCTCGAAGGTGGCCTTAACGACACGATGGTCAAGATCGCGCGCATCAGCGACCGTCTCGATCAGTTATTCAGTGAAAAGAATGTCGCCACACTGGATAGCACGCTAGACCATATCGACACGCTGACCGCGATGCTCGCCGAACGTCGCTCGGATATTTCCGCAGCCATTATTGCCGGGCGCAAAACCTTGGAGAACACGGCCGTCGCCAGTCAATCGGCGAACAAGCTGATCGATCAATCCCGGCAGCTCGTCCAGACCTTTAAGCAATCGATTCAGGGGCTTGATGCCACGCTCAAAGCGACAGACATCGCGGCCAACAAAGTCAGCGCGGCCAGCGACAATACGATCGCCATGACTCAGACCGGCAATCAGACACTGAACAACTTCAACCAGCGCACCCTGCCGGTACTCGATGGCCTGCTGTCGCAGCTTCAGGAAACCAGTATTGCGTTGACTCGGCTCGTCAACCAGCTCAACGACAACCCAAGCCAGATACTATATGGCGCGGCACCCATTCCTCCGGGGCCGGGTGAGGGGAAAACCTCTGCCAGTCCCAATCAAATCGCACCGTCGCCGTGATTCGGCCTTATGCGATCCCGATCAAGATAAGCAAGACACCTAGGATTAACCATGCGGCCATCAGCTCTCACGAAAACCTCTACCTATCTCGCCGCCTTGTGCATGCTCAGTCTGGCACTGGCTGGTTGCAGCCTGCCCATCAAGCCACCTGAAGCGCAGAACACGTTCCGGCTCAACAGTACGAACCTGCAAACCCCCGCGATTGTCGCCCAAGGGAAAGATGCTTCCTATCTGATACAGATGCGCACACTGCAAGCCGCACATGGATTCGAAACTCAGGAAATGATGTACAGCCGCGATGCACAAAATCTCTCGCCCTATCGAAACAGCCGTTGGTTGGCAGCCCCTGCCGAAATGTTGAGCGATGCCATCGAACAAACCCTGCTCAAGCAACCCTGGGTGGCCGGCGTTGTACCCAATTCCGCCAGCGCACCCGTGGCCGTGAACCTCCGTTGCCAACTTATTCGCCTGGAGCATGACCTCAGCGGCAACGAAGGCAAGGCTCATCTCGTCATGAGCTGCCTGTGGACCAATCCCGCAGACAGAACCGTCGAATCCCACTGGCGCTTCGACCAAACCCGCCCCATCACTCAGAACAACGCGACACAGTTCGCAGCAGCGAGTCAGGCGCTGGTTGATGAGGCCATCACACAAATCGTCGAACAAACGCGCGCCGTCATCATCAGTGCTCAGCCGAAGGCGAACGGCTGAGCCGGCAAAAGTAATCAAAACCCTGCTGGCCGACGCAATCAGGTATGATGCTCGGCTTTGCCGCATTCATACCCCTCCTTTCTTATCCTCTTTACCGATACCCTTTGGAAACACCATGTCATTTGCTGAACTGGGCCTGATGCCCGAGTTGCTGGCCGCGCTCGACGCCGTCGGCTATACAAATCCCACCCCCATCCAACGTGAAGCGATCCCGATCGTCTTGTCCGGGCGGGATCTTCTGGCCGCAGCCCAAACCGGCACCGGCAAAACTGCCGGTTTCACCTTGCCTTTGCTGCAACGGCTCGCCACCCTGCCCGTTCTGCACCCGGCGCCCAAGCATCGTATCCGGGCGCTCGTCCTCACGCCCACGCGCGAACTCGCTTCGCAAGTGGAAGAAAGCGTCAAACAATACGGCCAAAAGCTGAAACTAAGCTCGATGGTGATTTTCGGCGGCGTGAACATCAACCCGCAACGTGACCGTCTGCAACGCAAGCTCGACATCCTCGTCGCCACCCCGGGACGCCTGCTCGATCATGTCGGCCAGGGCAACGTGGATTTGGGCGGTGTGGAAATCCTGGTGCTGGACGAAGCCGACCGCATGCTCGACATGGGGTTCATCCGCGATATCAAGCGCGTGCTCGCCCTGCTGCCTCAGAAAAGGCAGAACCTGCTGTTCTCGGCCACCTTCGCGCCGGAAATCAAAACCTTCGCCCAGAATCTGCTCGACAACCCGGCCAAGGTCGAAGTCGCGCCACAGACCACCACCGCCGAACGCGTCGAACAGCGGATTTACCCGGTCGATCGGGATGCCAAAAAGGCCCTGTTGCAACAACTCATCGTGGACGGCGACTGGAAACAGGTGCTCGTATTCACCCGTACCAAACACGGCGCGAATCGTCTGGCCGAACAACTCGACAAGGACGGCATCCCCGCCATGGCGATTCACGGCAACAAGAGCCAGTCTGCCCGCGAGAAGGCGCTCGGTGCCTTCAAGGCCGGCAAACTGCGGGTACTGGTCGCGACCGACATTGCCGCACGTGGCATCGACATCGATGCCCTGCCCCATGTAGTCAACTATGAACTGCCGAACGTGCCCGAAGACTACGTGCATCGTATCGGTCGTACCGGTCGCGCCGGTGCGGGCGGCGAGGCTGTCTCGCTGGTGTGCGTGGACGAGCACAAACTGCTGGCCGACATTGAACGCACCATTCGCCAGAAACTCGAACGCGTGATCGTGCCCGGCTTCGAACCGGACCCGAATGCCAAGCCCGAGCCATTGCGCAAACCACAGGCCGCGCGCCAACCCCGCCGCGACTTCCCGCAACGCAGCGCTCAAGGTCATGCCGCCCAAGCACCCCGGACAGCCGGTTCCCAGCGAGACGGTCAACCCCGTTCACCTGGTGGTGCCGCAGCGGGCAATCGCCCCCAAAGAGAGGGCGGCAGAGATACGGGAAATCGTCCCGGGAATAACTCAGGGAACAACACCAGCAATCGCTCGCATCCGGCAGGTTCCGGTCAACGCCGTCGGCCATCTGGCAACATGTAACTTTGCGGCGTTTTAGTACGCAATATTGGATGCGGGTTCTACAACGATCTCGCGGCTAACCGCAGGTTGCGATCAGTCTCAAACTAGAGCTAAACAGTACACCAGTTCCCAATATCCAAACGTTAGGGAAGCGCTGATTTATTCAGTGCGTCCCGCTTGGGGCAGGATGCCCCAACACGAACAAAGACGTAAGTCTTTGATTCGTGAGC
>NZ_JAQTTX010000085.1 GCF_028710545.1 Halothiobacillus sp.
ATGGTTTCCATGCAAAGCACTCCAGGATGACCTCCGCCAAAACAGCGGAGTGTGGCACAACCGGGGGTGGTCAAATTTGGACGCTGTTTCCCCCGGATTCCTGCTCAGTTTTGCACGCTGTTTTACAAACAGGAGATCATCAAGGCGGGTGTTATTCCGGCATCTCAAGTGCTGGGTAACAGTATGTACTGTGCCGCGATGCAGGGTGTTGACCTGCCGAACCAAGTCTATGCCCAGATTGCAGGCATCGATTTGGTTCGGGTAGCGGAAAATGATTTTTATGTATTGGAAGACAACTTGCGCACCCCATCGGGTGTTTCTTACATGCTTGAGAACCGCAATACCATGATGCGGTTATTCCCGAATATGTTCACCCAGCGCACCATCCAGCCGGTTGCGCACTATCCGCAGCTCTTGCTTGAAACACTCCGGGAGTCAGGGCCGGCGCACATCGATAACCCCGTTATCGTCGTCTTGACACCGGGCCCCTACAACAGCGCCTATTTTGAACATGCATTTTTGGCAAGCCAGATGGGGGTTGAGCTGGTTGAAGGCAAGGATCTTTTTGTCAGCAACAACAAGGTCTATATGCGCACCACCCAGGGTGCGCAGCAGGTACATGTGATCTATCGCCGGGTTGACGATGATTTTCTGGACCCGTTGGCCTTTCGTGCCGATTCGGTACTCGGTGTGCCTGGATTATTCGATGCGTACCGAAACGGGGGCGTGTCACTGACCAATGGTGTGGGTACAGGCATTGCGGATGATAAATCAACCTATCTTTTCGTTCCTGAAATGATCGAGTTTTATCTGGGCGAAAAACCATTGCTCTCTAATGTGCCTACCTGGCGTCTCGATCGATCGGATGATCTCAAATACGTACTCGAACATTTACCGGAGCTGGTCGTCAAGGAAGTACAGGGTTCGGGGGGCTATGGCATGTTGGTCGGGCCCACAAGTTCGACCAAGGAGATTGAAGTTTACCGTGCACGAATTCTTGAGAATCCGGCGGGATTCATCGCGCAACCAACGCTCGCTCTTTCCACTTGCCCGACCATGGTGGAAAGCGGCATAGCACCACGGCATGTGGATTTGCGCCCCTTTGTGTTGTCTGGCAAGGAAATCCGTCTTGCACCGGGCGGGTTGACGCGAGTGGCGATGACAGAGGGCTCCCTGGTAGTGAATTCGTCACAGGGTGGCGGAACAAAAGATACCTGGGTATTGGAGGACTGAACCATGACCATGCTTTCACGCACAGCTGATCACCTGTTCTGGATGGCTCGATATATCGAACGGGCAGAAAATACCGCGCGGGTACTGGATGTGGCGACACGTACATCGCTGTTGCCGGATGGCGAGGAGGGGGCAGACGCCCGACTGTGGTATGCACCGCTTAACATCTGCGGATCGGCTGAAGGTTATGAAGAAAAACATGGTCTGGCCGTTCAGGCGAATGTCACAAATTACATGACGCTGGACCCGGCAAACCCATCCAGTATCTATAACAGTCTCATGGAAGCGCGTGAAAATGCGCGTGCCGTTCGGGGTGCGATTACCTCCGAAATGTGGGAAATCATCAACAGCATGTGGCTGGATTTGAAGCGAATGCTGCCCTCGCTTAATAAAACGAATCCAGAGGGTTTTTTTGACTGGGTAAAGGAACGTTCACACCTGTTTCGTGGTGTTACGCTGGGCACGATGCTCAAGGACGATGCCCTGAATTTCATCCGGTTGGGTACGTTTCTTGAACGTGCGGACAATACGGCGCGCATACTCGATGTGAAATATCACATTCTATTGCCCAGTGTGCAGGATGTGGGTGGTGCCGCCGATTATTACCAATGGGGTTCCCTGCTCAGCTCGGTGAGCGCGCAGGAGGCCTATCGAAAAATCTATCGCGACAGCATCAAACCGCTGCGTGTGGCTGAATTGCTGATTTTGCGGGCCGATATGCCGCGCTCCTTGCATGCCTGCCTCAATGAAGTTGATGCCACGCTGGGGTTGATCAATGGCCCGACCGGCACCGAGGCGCGCCGTCTGGCGGGCGAGTTGCATGCCTCCCTGCACTATGGCCGAATCGACGATATATTCGCGCATGGCCTGCATGAGTTTCTCACCGGGTTTCTTGCCAGAACGCACGAATTGAGCAGTGAAATCCATGATGCCTTTCTCTCGCTCAGAGATGATCGGCAGCCCGATGGTATCCGACCCGATCGATTCCAATTGCAACTACAATGATGATCTGTTTTTCCGGGAACTTATCATTATGACTTATTGTGTTGCGCTCAAACTTAATGCCGGGTTGGTTTTCGCCTCGGATTCACGCACGAATGCGGGTATCGATCAGATTTCCAGTTTCAAGAAAATGCGCAGCTTCGTGAACCGGGGCGATCGCGTCATCGTCATCCTGAGTTCCGGTAATCTCTCGATTACACAAAATGCCATCAACCAGCTCGAAACACAGGGCCGAAGTCCAGAGCAACCCAATATCTGGAACGTGACATCCATGTTCGATGTAGCCTCTTTGCTGGGTGGCTGCCTGCGACATGTGCAGAACACGGATCGGCCTTATTTGATGGCCGGCAATATTGATGTCAGCGCCAATTTCATTGTCGGGGGGCAAATTGCCGGTGAACCGCCACGTTTGTTCCTGGTGTATTCCGAGGGCAATTTCATCGAAGCGACCGAGAACACGCCGTTCTTCCAGATTGGCGAAATCAAGTACGGCAAACCGATCATCGACCGGATCATCAATCCGCAAACCACCCTCAATCGGGCGATCAAATGCCTGCTGGTTTCTTTTGATTCCACCATGCGCAGCAATGTTTCGGTGGGTATGCCGATCGATCTTGCCTGCTATGTGACCGATAGCCTGTCTTTGGACAACATCAAGCAGTTGCAGGAAGGTGATCCTTATTTTGCCTCTATCAGTGCCAATTGGAGTGAAGGTCTGAAAAGCGTTTTCTCCCAGCTGCCCAATCCGGAGTGGGTATGTCCGGCGCCGGATACACAGACAGATCAGCCGCCGGCAGACAGTCAATTACAGAATCAAGGGATACCACCCATATGACCATCCGCGTTGCGCTGCACCACAAAAGCCGATATCTGTTCGATCGGTCCGTCGTACTTTCACCACATGAGATCCGCCTGCGCCCGGCCGCCCATTGCCGTACTCCGATTCTGGGTTATTCCCTGCAGGTTTTGCCCGGAAAGCACTTCGTCAACTGGCAGCAAGACGTCTACGGAAATTTTGTCGCCCGCCTGACCTTCACCGAGCCGACCGTCGCACTAGAAGTGACGGTCGATTTGATTGTCGACATGACGGTCATCAACCCCTTCGATTTCTTTGTAGAGCCTTGGGCCGAACACTATCCCTTCGCCTATCCCGATGTGATGAAGGCGGAATTGACACCATTCCTTGAAGCAGCTCCCCTCGATAAGCACTTTGGGAAATGGTTGGCGCAATTCAGGCAGGAAATGCCCAAGGACTTGAGCATCAATGACTTTCTGGTTCGCCTTAATCAAAAGGTTCAGAGCAGTGTGTCCTACCTGATCCGGATGGAGCCCGGGGTGCAAACGCCCGAGGAAACTCTCTCCATCGGTTCTGGTTCCTGCCGCGACAGTGCCTGGCTGCTGGTTCAGGCCCTGCGACATCTGGGCGTTGCTGCGCGCTTTGTTTCGGGTTATCTGATTCAGTTGGTGGCCGATCAGCCATCCCTTGATGGCCCGAGTGGCCCGACGGCGGACTTCACGGACCTGCATGCATGGTGCGAAGCCTATATACCCGGTGCCGGGTGGATCGGTCTGGATGCCACCTCGGGCCTGCTGGCCGGCGAGGGCCACATTCCACTGGCGGCCACGGCTCAACCCATATCAGCGGCACCGATCACTGGCATGACGAGCGTATGCGAATCCGAATTGATTGTTGACATGAGTGTCACCCGCATCCATGAAGATCCGCGCGTCACCAAACCGTATACCGAAACCCAATGGCAGGCGATACAGAGCCTGGGCTACTGGGTCGATGCCGAACTGCAAGCAAACGATGTGCGCCTGACCCAAGGCGGCGAACCGACCTTCGTCTCCATCGATAACATGGACGGGCCGGAGTGGAATACCGATGCGCTGGGCGAGCAGAAGTGGTTGCTCGCTCAGGATCTGATGTCCCGCCTGAGCCGGCAGTTTGCACAGGGCGGCCTGCGTTATTACGGTCAGGGGAAATGGTATCCCGGTGAGCCTCTGCCACGCTGGGCACTCAGTGTGTACTGGCGTACCGATGGCGTGCCCGTTTGGCACGATCCTGAGTTGATGGCCGAGAATCCGAAACCGGATGCGCCACCCATTCCCAAGGCGCGGGCGTACCACTTTGCTCATCTACTCGCATCGCGCCTGCAGCTTTCGACCGATTATGTGATTGCGGCTTATGAAGATCCATTGCTGGCGTTGTCCATGGAATCAGCCTTACCGGTCAATCTCGACCCCACGAAAATCGACCTCAAGGATGCGGGTAAACGCGGGCAGGTTTCGCGCAAGCTGCGATCCGGATTGGGGGATGTCGTCGGTTATGTTCTGCCGCTCAAAGCGCTGGACTCCAGTAAAACCCAATGGGCTTCGAGTTTGTGGCCTTTGCGTACCGAACGTCTCTACCTGTTGGGCGGTGATTCACCGTTGGGGTTGAGATTGCCGCTCGACAGCCTGCCTTGGGTTCACCCCAAAGCGCAACCGATTGATTTCCCGGTTGATCCTTTCGCATCGCGCCAGGTGCTGGGTGATTATCCGCGCACGCCAGCTTCGCTCAAACTCAGTCCTGCCGAGGCACCGCCTGCTGAGGTCAATCCAGAAGAAGTCATTCATACCGCGTTGGCGCTGGAAGTTCGGGACGGTGTTCTGTATGTCTTCATGCCGCCGCTCAATCGGCTCGAAGCCTGGCTGGAGCTGGTGGCCGCCATCGAATTCTGTGCGAAAACGCTGAAACAGCCGGTACGAATCGAAGGTTATACCCCTCCTCGGGATCCGCGTTTGCAGTCGCTCTCTGTTACGCCGGATCCCGGTGTCATCGAGGTCAATATTCACCCTGCCAGTGACTGGTCGACGCTCGAGCAGAACATGCACTTCCTGTATGAGTCGGCGCGTCTCGCCCGGCTGGGGGCCGAGAAGTTCATGCTCGATGGTCGGCATACGGGAACAGGCGGCGGCAATCATGTGACGCTGGGTGGCGCAACCCCTGCCGATAGTCCGTTCCTGCGACGCCCGGACTTGCTGAAGAGTCTTTTGACGTACTGGCAACAACATCCTGCGCTGTCTTATCTGTTTTCCGGTCAGTTCATCGGCCCGACGAGTCAGGCGCCCCGTGTGGACGAAGCCCGCGACGACACCTTGGGCGAACTGGAAATCGCCTTCCAGCAGCTTGATCTTATGTTTCCGGCCGGTGTGCAGTCCGATCAGCCCTGGTTGATTGATCGGCTGTTGCGTCATTTGCTGGTCGATTTGACCGGCAATACGCATCGTGCCGAATTCTGTATCGACAAGCTCTACTCACCGGATTCCTCCACGGGGCGCCTGGGTTTGCTCGAGTTGCGTGCCTTCGAAATGCCGCCGCACGAGCGCATGAACCTCGTGCAATCGCTGTTGTTGCGTGCGCTCGTGGCGCGTTTCTGGAAAACGCCGTTGCGTGGCCGTCTCGTCGATTGGGGGACTTCACTGCACGATCGCTTCATGTTGCCGCATTTCATCGAACAGGATATGCAAGATATCTGCACCGACTTGCGTGAATCCGGCTACGCATTTGACGATGCCTGGTTCGTACCGTTCCTCGAATTCCGCTTCCCTCGATATGGCAGCGTGACCTACGACGGCGTGATCATTGAAATTCGCCAAGCCATCGAGCCCTGGCACGTGCTGGGTGAAGAAATGGCAGCCGGTGGCACGGCGAGGTATGTTGATTCGTCCATCGAGCGGGTGCAGATCAAGGGGCACCTCGAAAAACCCCATCCATTCCCCACAGCATCCGGTAAAATTCGATTCATCTGACCACCATCTCTTTTGCTTCCAATGAAACGACGCAGCGCCATTAAGACCGACCTATTTGCCGACC
>NZ_JAQTTX010000086.1 GCF_028710545.1 Halothiobacillus sp.
CACGTGCCACTCCGGTTAACCGGGGCCATAAGCGAAGCATTCACATAAGAACGATGTCGTACTGCTCCGGTAAATAGTGAACATCGGCCTGCAAGCGCAGCGGCACACCGATGAATTCCTGCAACTCCGCCAGCGAGGTCGAATCTTCCTCGCGCAGACGATCGATGACCGCAGATGAGGCAATCACCAGCATCTGCTTCGCATGGTACTGGCGTGCCTCGCGAGTCACCTCACGGAAAATTTCGTAGCAGACGGTTTCAGCCGTTTTGACCGTACCGCGCCCACCGCAGGTCGGGCAGACCGTACAGAGGATATGTTCCAGCGATTCGCGCGTGCGTTTGCGGGTCATCTCGACCAGCCCCAATCCGGAAACCTCGCACACCTTGGTGCGGGCATGATCGGCTTCGAGTGCGCGCTTGAGCGTTTCCTGCACCGCCAGACGATGATCCGGCTCGATCATATCGATGAAATCGAGAATGATGATGCCGCCCAAGTTGCGAAGCCGGAGCTGGCGCGCAATGGCGCTTGCGGCCTCCAGATTGGTTTTGAAAATGGTTTCCTCGAGATTTTTCGAACCGACAAACCCGCCGGTATTCACATCGATCGTGGTCATCGCTTCGGTCTGATCGATGATGATGTACCCACCGGATTTGAGCGGCACGCGGCGTTCCAACGCATTGGCGATTTCCTGCTCGATGTTGTGCATGTCGAACAGGGGTCGCTCGCCGGGATAATGTTCCAGTATCGGCAGAATATCCGGCACCATTTCCTGGGCGAACTGAATGGCCCGATGATAGGTCTCGCGTGAATCGATACGGATTTTCTCGACATAGCGACCGAGCACATCGCGCAAAGTCCGCAGTGCAATCGGCAGATCTTCGAAAATCAGCCCCACGCCATTGGTCTGACTCTGGCGTTCCTGGACACTGGCCCACAACCGCAGCAGAAAGTCGTAATCCTGCCGCAGCGCTTCGGCAGTCGCCCCTTCGGCAGCCGTTCTCAAGATGAATCCACCGATCTCGCTGTCGCCCGTCCGCTCGATCGATTCGGCCATGAATTTGCCCAGAATATCCTTGAGGCGATCACGCTGCTCCGGGTCCTCGATCCGGCTCGATACACCGATATTCCGACCATTGGGCAGATACACGAGATAGCGTGACGGGATGGTGATTTCGGTCGTCAGGCGCGCGCCCTTGGTGCCCAGGGGGTCCTTGATGACCTGTACCACGAGATTCTGCCCCGTTCGCAGCAGGTCGTAGATCATCCGCGGGCGCGTCTCGACACCGGTTTCCTTTTCCTCCGGCTTGAGCTCGATATCCGAGACATGCAGAAACGCGGCGCGCTCCAGCCCGATATCCACGAATGCCGCTTCCATGCCCGGCAATACCCGGCTGACCCGCCCCTGATAGATATTGCCGACGATGCCGCGCGACCGTGAGCGTTCGATATTGATCTCTTGCAGCACCCCGTTTTCGACATAGGCGATCCGGGTTTCCTGCGGGGTCACATTGATGAGGATTTCTTCACTCATGGATCAAATCTCGTTGTGTTTGCAGCCAAACAGGATGAATGCCAAATTCTGCCAGCAGTTGCGCCGTTTCACACTGGGGCAGACCGACCACCGCGCCCCAGGAACCGCAGATCCGTTCGACGAACCGGGCGGCCATGCCTTGCAGGGCATAGGCACCGGCCTTATCCAGCGGTTCGCCGGTCGAAAGGTAGGCGGCGATCTGTGCCTCGCCA
The DNA here is from genome assembly GCF_028710545.1 of Halothiobacillus sp. GTDB lineage: Bacteria > Pseudomonadota > Gammaproteobacteria > Halothiobacillales > Halothiobacillaceae > Halothiobacillus. Next base: position 1,744 of record NZ_JAQTTX010000086.1, read on the forward strand.
AGCGACATCATCGTGACATCCGTTTGCACGATCACCGATTCGCAACGCAGGCCGTCGGCGACAGCGATGGCAGTTACCACGGCATGCGTCTGTCCGCTCAAGGCTGACAGCATCGCGGCCGCTTCGCGTTCATCGACCGGCTTGCCGAAAATGCGGCCCTGATGGATCACGACGGTATCTCCGGCCAACACGACGCTGCCGTCAGGCAAATCGGCCATGGACAATGCCAATGCTGCCTTGCTGTGCGCCAAGCGTTCGACCAGAATCCATGCTGATTCGTTCTCTTGCGGCGTTTCATCGATCGAACAGACATCAGCCGGCAAGGTCTGAAACTCGAACCCCATATCTGCCAGCAACTGAGCGCGGCGCGGCGAGCTGGAAGCCAAAAACAGTGGTTTGGAGGGATTCATTTGCGTCTATTCACGGTGATAAGGATGTCCATTCAATAACGACCAAGCCCGGTAAAGCTGCTCGGCCAGAAGCACACGAACCAGCGGATGCGGCAGGATAAGATCGGACAGGCGCCAGAGCCGGTCGGCACCTTGGCGAAATTCGTCCGTCATGCCATCGGCACCGCCAACGACCACGGCAACATCACGCCCGGATTGCATCCAGTCGGCCATTTGAGCCGAGAGTTGGGCGGTCGTCCACGACTTGCCGCGTTCATCGCAGATGATTCTCCAGGCGCCCTTGGGTATTTGCGCCTCGATCCGCGCACATTCTTCAGATTTCGCGCGCTCGGTTGCCATGGTCTTGCTGCGCGCCACGGCGGGAACTTCGTGCAACTGAACCGGGCAGGCGGGCGGCATCCGTTTCAGGTATTCCGCCGTGCCTGCATTGGCCCAGTCGGGCAAACGCGTCCCGACACTGATCAGATGGATTTTCAACGGACGGCTTCAGGGCTTGATTACTTGGGCCTGGAAGAACCACGGATCTTGTCGATCGCCGTTGCGTAGGCCGCAGGGGCATCGGCCGCTGTTACAGCTTTGTTCGAAGCCTGGCTGGATTGGGCCGACCAGAGTTTTTCCAGCTGATAATGATCGCGCGTTTCCGGCAGCATGATATGCACCAGCACATCAATCGCATCGACGAGCACCCATTCGGTATTGGGCACGTCATCGCCTTCCACGCCCATAGGCCGCACACCGTGCGCCTTGAGTTGCTCGACCACGCTGTTGGCCTGCGACTTGAGGTGCCGGTCGGAAGTGCCCGACGAAAACACCATGAAATCGGCAAAATTGCACAGACCACGCACATCCAGCACGCGGATGTCGATGCCCTTGAGGTCTTCGAGCGCGGCGACAACCCAGCCCGCTATGGTTTCGGCCTCCGGGTAACCCTCTGAGTTTTGGGCTGTGCTGTTGGTTTGAGTAGAGGCCGGGTCGTTTGCAGCCGGTGCGTTGTCTTTTTGGGTCATGGTTCAGCTTTCTAGTAGAAAAAATTAATGGGTATTCAACCCAGAATCCGGATCAGAATAATAGGCTTGCAGGGGGTTTAGCAAACAATCCGGCACAAGGTAACGCACCGAGCGCCCGGCATCGAGTGCTGTGCGAATCGCGGTGGCGGAAATATCCAGCCGGGTGATTTCCAGCGCCACAATACCGCCCGCCCGCTGCCGGGTGAGTTGCTCCGGCCGGAGTCGCCGCTCGGCCAGCAATGCGGCGGCTTCACCAGTGGCCACAGCGCCCGGGCGACTGGCGACGGCGATATGCGCCCAATCGAACAGCTCCTGCCAACGATGCCACTGCAATAGTCCGTTGAAGGCATCCATTCCCAGGATCAGCACCAGATGACGCTCGGGAAATTCGGCTGCAAAGGACTTGAGTGTATCCACGGTGTACGAGAAACCTGCACGCTCAAGCTCTCGCCCATCGGGAATAAAATCCGGATGATTGACAATGGCGGCCTGCACCAATGCCAAGCGTTCATCCGGCCCCAATGCGGGCTGAGGGCGATGCGGCGGCACGGCGGATGGCACGAAATGCACCACAGCCAGATTCAATGCCTCCCGCACTTCTTCGGCCAGACGCAAATGTCCCAGATGAATCGGATCGAACGTGCCACCCAGAATCCCGAGCAGCGGCGCCTTTGCGTGATCAACCGGGGTATCAGCCACGGATATGACCATCACCCAGCACGATGTATTTCTGCGACGTGAGGCCCAACAGGCCCACCGGCCCGCGCGCATGAATCTTGTCGGTCGAAATGCCGATTTCCGCGCCTAGGCCATACTCGAACCCATCGGCAAAGCGCGTGGAAGCGTTCACCATCACCGATGCCGAATCCACCTCGCGCAAAAAACGGCGGGCGGTGGTGTAGCTTTCCGTCATGATCGAATCGGTGTGATGCGAGCCGTAGGTCTCGATGTGGTCGATGGCCTCATCGAGCGAATCGACCACACGCACGGCCAGAACCGGGGCGAGATATTCCGCGTACCAGTCCTCGACTGTAGCCGCAACGACGGAATCGCCCAGGATTGCTCGTAATATCACTTGTGTCTTCGGGCATCCGCGCAACTCGACGCCCTTTTCAACGTAATACGGGGCCACCATCGGCAAAAACCGGTCTGCCACCGCCGAATGCACCAGCAAGGTTTCCATGGCATTGCACACGCCATAACGATGGGTTTTGGCGTTGACGGCTACCGCCACCGCTTTATCCAGATCGGCCTGCTCATCCACGAATACGTGACACACACCGTCGAGATGCTTGATGACCGGCATCCGCGCCTGCTCGGTGACGAGCGCGACCAGACCCTTGCCGCCACGGGGAATCATCACGTCGATGTACTCATGCATGCCCAGCAGAATCGACACCGCCGCCCGATCGGTCGTCGGTACGATCTGCACGGCATCTTCCGGCAAGTCGCCCGCTTTCAAGCCGCTGCGGATCACGTCCGCCAGCGCCTGATTGGTTGCGGCCACTTCCGAACCGCCGCGCAAAATCGTGGCATTGCCCGACTTGAGGCACAGCGCCGCCGCATCGATGGTCACATTCGGACGCGATTCGTAAATGATGCCGATGACACCCAACGGCACGCGCATCTGCCCGACCTGAATGCCGGTGGGACGGAACACCATATTGGTGATCTCACCGACCGGATCGGGCAGGGCTACAATCTGCCGCACACCTTCGGCCATTTGTGCCACGCCCTTGGATGTCAGGATCAGTCGGTCGATCATCGCCGCATCCAGACCACGCGCCCGTGCGTTTGCAACGTCCACCGCGTTGGCGGTCAACAACTGCGCTTCGGCCGCGAGCAGCGCATCGGCAATCGCCAGAAGTGCGCGGTTCTTGTCCGCCGTGGTCACGCCAGCCAAGGCGCGCGAGGCCCGACGGGCCGCCCGGCCCATCTGAGTCATCACCTGGGTCATCATTTCGGTCAAATTTTCATCTACATTATTTTGCATCTGTCCACTCACTCATTTCGGGCGCGGCTGCCACCGCAGGCCGCCAAGGCCACGCGATCGAGCATTTGCCAAGGCTCACCTGCCGCTAGCCCCTTGATAGTCCGGTCGATCTCGGCACAGCGCCCCAGCAGCTTGAGCCAGTACGCCACCGGTGCGCGTCGTGCCGCCCGGGCATAGAAGGGTCGGCGGCCTTTGGGCACCGGCAAACGGTCGATGGCCGCGGGCTCATCCAGTGTAGCCAGTAGGCGCAGTTCCCGACTCAGCACCCACAAAATCAGGATGGCATCGACACCCTCTTCCCGCAACCGGGTAAGCAGATGTCCCGCACGGGCGCGGTCGCCATCCAACAAAGCATCGCCCAGATCAAACGGGTTGAACCGGGACTGATCGGTAATGTTTTCAAGCAGCACCTCCGCCGTCAGGGGGTTGGGCAAATTCAGCAGGCTGAACTTGTCGAGCTCCTGTTTGGCGGCGAGCAGGTTGCCCTCAACCCGCTCGGCAATCAGTTGCGCGGCATCCGACCGTATCTGCAAACCGAGCTTGGCACCGCGCGCTTCGATCCAGCGCGGCAGATCACGCAAACCAATCGGCCAGAACTGAATGGTGACGCCCGCCTGACTCAAGGCACTGAACCAGACCGACTTCTGTGCATTCATGTCCAGTTTCGGCAGGCTGATCAACCAGACATCGTCCGTCTCAGCAGCGTTCGATAATCGGGCTGACAAG
>NZ_JAQTTX010000087.1 GCF_028710545.1 Halothiobacillus sp.
GGGGCGCAATGCGGTCAACTTCTGCAGCTAAGGCCGCAAAGTCAATGCAGGACGCGATCTCGCTGAGTGGGTCGCCCAGCTTGTCAATGGTCTGCTTGTGATGCTGGTCGGCAAATAGGTCGGTCTTGATGGCGCTGCGTCGTTTCATTGGAAGCAAAAGAGATGGTGGTCAGATGAATCGAATTTTACCGGATGCTGTGGGGAATGGATGGGGTTTTTCGAGGTGCCCAACAATGAGCGTGCTGGCTAGGGAAGCGAGTTCCGGAATGAAGCTTGGCTTGCCATCCAACGTATTCGAGGGTTTCCTGATGCCTGGTCACCGTTAGGTGGCCACATCCGAAGATGTCAGTTGCGCCGCTTCCCAATATGGCCTCATCTACGAACCAACAGCGAGTGAGATTGTCATCATTGCTGTCGCTCACTAACATCGCCGACCCGAGCACTGGCGCTCTCGTGTCGAATAAACGGTAGTTGCCAATATGAATCCCCCGGGCATGAGGATGCTTCAACTCTTAAGCGTGTGAAGCCATAAAAACGAAGAAATACTCCCCGGGCTTTCGAGAGCGAGTAGTTCGCATGGCACATGAGCTTCGGGTTGGAAATCCGTCGGTTCATGCAGAGCTGCATAAAAAAGAACCGCTGATTAATTCAGCGGTTCTTTACGGTGCGTTTGATTCCCGTCTTAAGCAATCGTGGTGGCGTTTATGCAACCCCACCAACCTGCCACAGAGCAAAAATTTTACTGGGCAGGGACGATCAGAATATCGACCCGGCGATTTTGCGCCCGGCCTGCCGCTGTTGCGTTGGAAGCGATTGGCCGCGTCATGCCGTAACCGACCGCCTGAATGCGGTTATAGGGCACGCCATACTGTGACAGCGCGCTGGCCACGCTTTGCGCGCGATTGAGCGAAAGTTGCTGGTTGTATGTGGCCGAACCGGTCGAGTCGGTATTGCCTTCTACCCGCACGATCGTGCCGGGATACTGGTTGACGCTTTGCGCCAACTGTTGCAAAACGGGCATGAACTGCGGTTTGAGCGTCGCGCTATTGGTATTGAAGGTGATTGCCTCGGGCGCCTGCAAATGGATGCCGTCACCCTGACGCTGAACCTCAACACCGGTATTGGCCATTTGCTGCTGCAACTGCGCCGCCTGTTTATCCATCTGGTTGCCGATCAGACCACCGACACCGGCTCCTACCGCAGCACCGATCAGCGTACCGCCCGTCTTGTTGCCACTGCCTGCAATGAGGTTACCGGCCAATGCACCGACACCGGCGCCGATCGTTGCGCCACCTGCCGTGTTGCCGTATTGCCCTTGATAGGGATTTTGTGCACAGCCCGCCAGAACAGTCATGGCGGCCATCACGCCGAATACAACGATTTTTTTCATCTCAAGAACTCCTGTTGCCCCGCTGATGCGGGAATAAACCGACCAGAATCTGGCCAAACACCCAACTGTCGAAAGCAAGCCTTCACTTAACTCATTCCTGTCAGAATAACAGCGTTCCGATCAACCGGGACGAAAACCTCAGTCGACCTCGCATGCACCGCGGGAGGTCTGCCGAATCGCCGCCATATCAAGGACGTATTTGCGGCAACCCGGCATCAGACAGGCGTTGTGTTCCTGCCCCAAGCCCGGCCCTATTTATAGCATTTTCTTATTTTGTCGACTTATCTTCTAGAAGACCCTAGGACTTTCGCAAGCCTTGGTTTCACCTCCCTCTCCCCTTGCGGGAGAGGGTTGGGGAGAGGGGTGTCAGTAAAAACAAAGGCTTGTGTCAGCATCTCCACCCCCACCCCAACCCCTTGTATGTTTCATTTTGCCGGACAAGGCGGGTAAATTGTTAGTCGATTTTGTCTGGCCCGGCAAGGCAGCTCGTCTACCCCTTGGGACTCCAAGCCCGTGGGAGAGCAAGGAGCGTCGTGCCGGTTTTTCATTGTCAACCCGAACGGTTGCCTGGGCCGATAAGCCCGCATTTTTGCAAGGATGGGTGCCATGAATGAAATGATCGTGGAGAAGTTTGTCGGCATCGACGTGTCCAAAGCCACGTTGGACGTATGTATCGAGCCAGCCATACAGAGCCTGCATGTGGCTTACGATGAGGCGGGGATCCGCCAAATCGTCGAGCGCCTGAACGAGGTCAGTCCGACCTTGATCGTGATCGAAGCCACCGGCGGCTTGGAAGTTCGTATCGCGACGGAATTGGCCAGCAAAGGATTGCCGGTTGCGGTCATCAACCCGCGCCAGGCTCGGGACTTTGCCAAGGCCACCGGACGCTTGGCCAAGACCGATCAGGTGGATGCGGCGGTCTTGGCGGCCTTTGCCAAAGCAGTTCGGCCACAAGTTCGGCCACTCAAGGACGAGGACACCCGTGCCTTGAGTGACATGGTGAGCCGGCGCCGTCAGCTCATCGACATGCGCGTTCAAGAGACGCTGCGGCTCGGCACCGCGGCCTCGAAACCGCTGCAAAAAAGCTTGAATCAGCATATCGCCTGGCTGGATAAGCGGATTGCCGAATTGGATGACGACTTGACCAAACGGTTGCGCGAATCGGATGCCTGGCGAGCCAAGGACGATCTGTTGCGTAGCATTCCGGGCGTGGGGGCGGTGACCACGACCACCATGCTGGCCAAGTGCCCCGAGCTTGGCACGCTGAACCGCCGCGAAATTGCGGCGCTGACGGGTGTTGCGCCGCTGGCCAACGACAGCGGCAAGCATCGCGGGAGGCGTTTTGTCTGGGGCGGTCGAGCGGATGTGCGAGCTGTGTTGTACATGGCGACGGTCTCCGCGATGCGTTGCAACGCCGTCATCAAGGCCTTTGCCGAGCGCCTGAAACAGGCTGGCAAACCGCCTAAAGTCGTCATCGTCGCTTGTATGAGAAAGCTTTTGACCATCATGAATTCCATGTTGAAAAACAACACCCCTTGGAACCCGAAAATGGCTTGACTTGAGACACGGTTGCTACCCCTCCTCCCGAAAATCGCCAAGATGCTTCGATGGCTGATTCGGTGGTCGGTGGTGGTGATTCCGATGAACTCAGCGAACAGCATGCCACCCAGTCACCCCAGACAATCGCAACGCCGAGGCAATCGAGCCATACGGCTGCCCAAACGATCAAACCGGCTTCTTGGGAAGAAAAACTGATCTTTCCCGACGGGTTACGGGATCGTGATAAAACCTCGATCTTCCACCACTTGCAGCGCTGCCCTGCCGATCAAAGGCAAGCAGTTGTTGATGAATTGGCGGCGCGACTGGGGCGAGTGAAAACCCCATCGGGGTATGTGCGAAAGCTCGTGGATTGCGTGCTCAGCGGTGAATTTATCCCCGAGGCAGGCATCCAGTTGGCTGAGGCGCGTGAACGCCGTAAAAACGATTTCCAAAGCCGATTGCCCACTCGAAGACCCGCACCATCTGAATCGGTGCGAGCAGAAATTGAGCGCCTGACCGCCGAAATGGTGGCAGCACAACGCGCAGGCGATTTCAAACGCTACAGCAGGCTCGGGGCTCAGGTTGGGCGGTTGAGTTGATTTTTATTAACCTGATGATAAAATTCTTACACGGTAATACTTTGATGAGAAAAGATAATGGATACAACAACCGTGACAAGTAAAGGGCAAGTAACTATCCCTCAATCCCTTAGAAAGCAAATGGGCATACGACAGGGGAGCAAAGTTGAGTTTGTCTTTGTCGAAGATCATGTGGAAATGAGGGTTATTCATACGCCGCAACCTACGCCCATTAGTGGGTTTGGTATGCTTAAATCCAAGCGCCCAGCTGTTCCGGTAGATTTTGATCCAGCCAGTTTGATGGCGCCATGATCGGCCTTGATACCAATGTTTTAGCGCGTTATTTCATTCAAGACGAAGCCGATGCCGAAGCTGAGAATCAACGCGAAGCCGCAAAGCGCTTGATTGATTCTGGTGCATCACTGAAGGTGAGCAAATCGGTGCTTCTTGAACTTGAGTGGGTCATGCGTGGATATTACGGCTTTCCCATCGCCGAAATTCTGGTCGTCATGCAACATTTGCTATCTTTGCCTCAAGTCGAAATTGAAGATCGAAATACTGTGGCACAGGCTCTGTCTCACGCAGCAGGTGGTTTGGATTTCGCTGATGCCCTGCATTTAGCAAGTTACCGAGACTGCCAGAGCATGGCATCATTTGATGACCGAAAGTTTGCTCGACGTGCCAAGCGGATGAATCTTTCGCCTAAAGTGATTATTCCCAAGTAGCCATTCTGTTCAACTATCGATATGTACAACCCACTGCACCCTGGTGAAATTTTAAGGGAAGATGTTTTACTCGGATTGGGAATCACCATAACCCAAGCCGCACAGCAGTTAGGGGTCACTCGTGCCGCCTTGTCACGCGTGCTTAATGGGCATGCGGCCATATCCCCAGAAATGGCTTTGCGGATCGAGCGCTGGCTGGGGGTGGAGCAAGGCGGTCGCGCTGAGTTGTGGGCGGGGATGCAACTTGATCACGATATGTGGCGGGTTCGGCAAAAAGCCATTCAATCTGAGCTAACTCATATTTGACTCCCTCGCTCTCAGGAGCGTGCACAGTCACTTAATGATGACTGCGCTCATCATTAGGCACCGCGCCGATATGCGCCTTGTATGAGCTGATCCAGTCGGTTGCGATTTCATGCTGGGCTTGCGCCAGGGGCATTTCCCCATGACACACCAAGGCATGCAGCTTGTTCTCTAATTTGTCTTTGGCATAACTGCCCCAACCACCCATCACATGATGCGGCTCTGGCCACAGATTCTTCGGGGAATCCAGCGAACCGCCCAACTCCAAACTGATGAGGTGGTCTTCCTCGTAGTCATAGAGACGGGTATCGCTGTAGCCATATTCTCTGATTTGTGCGCGCTTGAGTTTTTCGGTGTACGCCTCTTCGGGGCGAATCGATTTGGTGTAGCCACCACGGCGACAAATCATTTCATCGAGATTTTGTTGGGTTACAGCCGAGTTGATGGCGCCGGGCGTTAATTTGGGATTTGGCATGGCCTGAGATTCGGGTGATACGGCGGCGTATCGACCGTCGGCCTGTAGGCCACCGGCGTTGGCTCCACCACCCTGCCCTATTGACTGATTTTGCTCATGCTGGCGCTGATAGCCATCTATTGCTTTTTCTCCCTCGTGCGCCACGATCGCGCCCGCTGCATAGCCTGCGGCATGTTCGGCGATATGGCCAAAAAAACCAGCATTTGCTATTGGGAATAAAACCGCCAAGAGCAATCCAGTCATCACTGCGTTTTTATTCATAGATAATTCCCTGATAAATACTTTAGATTAATGGGATGATGAGTTTCCCCATCACCCCTTTGATACATTGGTATCACGCATTAACGCGATACCGATTTTTGGCGTCGATTATTAATTTCTTGTTCGACTTGTTTTCTCACGTCTGGATTTTGCTGCATGATTTTAGTGGCTTTAAGTTGATCATTCCAATCTTTTCCCATTGTGGGTTTTAATCGGGTCGCATCAGGGTACAGTGGACCCATCCGTCAAGACAGAAATCGGTCTAATTTAAGCTGGTTTGTCCGTCTGTCTCGCAACTGCATGGCGTTGCCCCATTCTTGCCAAATTTGTCCACTATCCTTGCGCCGCCACCGCTGGCTGTCGCGTACACCGTTGCCGGTGTGCGATTGCCCAATGACTGGTGTGGGCGTTCGTCGTTGTAAAACACGAAGTATTCCGTCAGACCCAGTATCAGTTCCATCGCGTTGCGGTAGTCCTTCAAGTACACGTCTTCGTATTTGACGCTGCGCCATAACCGTTCAACGAAGATGTTGTCCAGCGCCCGCCCGCGTCCGTCCATGCTGATGGCTA
>NZ_JAQTTX010000039.1 GCF_028710545.1 Halothiobacillus sp.
CCGCCTCGCTGCACGGCACGGATCGGGTCGAAGCCGTCCGGCTCAAAGATGGTACCGAACTGCCCGCTGATCTCGTGGTGATGGCTGCGGGGATTCGCCCGAATATCGATGTGGCGCTCAACAGCCGCATTTATTGTGAAAATGGGATCGTCGTTGACGACACGCTGCAAACCTACGATCCGAAGATCTACGCAGTCGGCGAATGCGTGCAACATCGCAAGGAATGCTACGGCTTGGTCGCACCGTTGTTCGAGCAGGCGAAGGTCTGCGCGAATCATCTGGCCGAATACGGCATTGCCAAGTACACCGGCTCGATGACCTCGACCAAACTCAAGGTCACCGGCGTGGACGTGTTTTCCGCCGGTGAAATTCAGGCCAAGCCGCATCACGAAGAAATGGTGTTGGCCGACGCCACACGGGGCGTATACAAAAAACTCATTCTGAACAATAACATGATTGAGGGCGCGGTCATGGTGGGCGACACCATGGACGGCGCGTGGTATTTCCAGCTCATGCGCGACAAGACCGATGTGACCGCGTTGCGCGATCACCTGTTGTTTGGTCAAGCGCATGTGGGCGATTCGGGTCATGGCGCGAAAGCGCGTGTGGCCAGCCTGCCCGATTCCGCCGAAATCTGCGGCTGTAACGGCGTGTGCAAGGGCGATATCGTCAAGGCAATCAATGAGCACAAGCTGTTCACGCTCGATGAAGTACGCGCACACACCAAGGCATCGGCCTCCTGCGGTTCCTGCACGGGCCTGGTTGAAGATTTACTGGCCTCGACCCTAGGGGGCGATTACTCCGCCGCGCCCTCGGTCAAGCCCCTGTGCGGTTGCACCGATGCCACGCACGATGACGTTCGCGCGGGTATTTATCGTCACGAACTCAAGACAATCCGCGCGATTTTCACCCAATTCTCATGGAAAACCGAAGACGGCTGTGCCAAGTGCCGCCCGGCGCTGAATTACTACCTGCTGTGCGCCTGGCCGGACAGCTATCAGGATGATGCGCAATCGCGTTTCATCAACGAGCGCGTCCACGCCAACATCCAAAAAGACGGCACATACTCGGTCATTCCGCGCATCTGGGGTGGTGTCACCTCGCCGTCTGAACTCAAAGCCATTGCCGAAGTCGCCGAACGCTATGCGATCCCCACGGTGAAATTCACCGGCGGGCAACGATTGGATTTGCTGGGCGTGAAAAAAGAGCAACTACCCCATGTCTGGCGTGACTTGAGTGCCGCCGGGTTTGTTTCCGGTCATGGGTATGGCAAAGCGCTGCGCACCGTAAAAACCTGCGTAGGCAAGGAATGGTGCCGCTTCGGTACGCAGGATTCCACGGCACTCGGCATTCGCCTGGAAAAACTCACCTGGGGTTCCTGGATGCCGCATAAATTCAAGATTGCCGTCTCCGGCTGCCCGCGCAATTGCGCCGAAGCCACGGTGAAAGACCTCGGCGTGGTCTGTGTGGACTCCGGTTTTGAGCTGCATGTCGGCGGCAATGCGGGCATCAAGGTGCGTGTGACCGATTTTCTCTGCAAGGTGTCCACCGAAGATGAAGTGGTCGAATACACCCAAGCCTTCATCCAGATGTACCGCGAAGAAGCGCATTACCTCGATCGCACCGCGCCGTGGATTGAGCGCGTCGGCCTGCCCTACATCCAGCGCCGTTTGATCGAAGACCCGGTCGGTCGCAAAGCACTGGCCGAGCGGTTTATTTTTTCGCAGCAGTTTTCGCAGACCGATCCCTGGACCGAACGGGCCGAAGGCAAGGATGCCAATGAATTCGCCGAACCGTTGGTTCTGGCCTGAACCAAGCGATAAAGGACACAGAGCATGAGCAGCACATGGTTTACCGTAGGCCAACTGGCCGATATTCCCCGCCTGGGCGCGAAAGTGGTCCATTGGCAGGGCACACCCATCGCGATTTTCCGCACCCAGAAAGACGAGGTCTTTGCACTGGAGGATCATTGCCCGCACAAAAAGGGCCCCTTGTCGCAAGGCATCGTCCATGACCGGAAAGTGACCTGCCCCTTGCATGGTTGGGTCATCGAACTGGACAGGGGCACCGCGATCGCGCCGGATACTGGTTGCACGCCCACCTTTGCGGTTCGGGTAACCGATGGCCGGGTTGAACTGGCGGTGCCGCATCTCGACGCGCTGGCGACGGCCTGACCATGAACGGTCACATTGCCAACGAACCCGTCAGAACCACCTGCCCCTATTGTGGCGTTGGTTGCGGTGTGCTGGCCGAGCAAAACGTTGCGGGACAGTGGTCGGTGCGCGGCGATCCGGATCATCCGGCCAATTTTGGTCGACTCTGTTCCAAGGGCGCGGCGCTGGCAGAAACCATCGATTTACCGCAACGGCTGACCGTGCCCATGCAACGCATGGCCGACGGCGGCTTGCAGCGCGTTTCCTGGGATCACGCACTGGATCGGGTCGCCGAAGGTTTTCGCGCAGCCATCGATGAATTCGGCCCGGATTCGGTCGGGATTTACGTCTCCGGACAAATCCTGACTGAAGATTATTACGTCGCCAATAAGCTGATGAAGGGCTTTATCGGCAGTGCGAATATCGACACCAACTCGCGGCTGTGCATGTCCTCGGCCGTGGCCGCCTATAACCGCGCCTTCGGCAGCGATACCGTGCCGGTGTCCTACGAAGATCTGGAAAACGCCGATCTGGTCGTGTTGGCAGGCTCGAACACCGCCTATGCCCATCCGGTGATTTACCAGCGCCTGGTGGCAGCCAAGGAACGCCGACCCGAGATGAAGTTCGTGGTGATCGATCCGCGCAAAACAGCGACTTGCGACATTGCCGACCTGCACCTGCCGATTGCACCCGGTGCTGATGCCCTGTTGTTCAATGGGCTGCTGGTCGCGTTGGCCGATGCCGGCAAAATTGATCACGACTTTATCGCCACCTCGGTCGATGGCTTTGATGCCAGCCTCGCTGCCGCACGCGCCGATGCGGGCGATCCGGATACTCTGGCGCAACGCTGTGGCCTCTCACGGGCGCAGTTAGAGCAATTTTTCGGTTGGTTTATTGCCCATGAGCACACGGTGTCGCTTTGGTCGCAGGGCATGAACCAATCTGCTAGCGGCACGGACAAGGGCAACGCCCTAATCAACTGTCATCTGGCGACAGGACGGATTGGCAAACCGGCAATGGGGCCGTTTTCAATCACCGGTCAGCCCAATGCGATGGGCGGGCGCGAGGTTGGCGGCCTGGCCAATATGCTCGCGGCACATCAGGGGTTTACGTCAGAAGCCATCGACCGGGTCAGCCGGTTTTGGGGCAGCCAAAATGTCGCGCAAAAACCCGGTTTGAAAGCCGTGGATTTATTTGCCGCCGCAGGAACCGGCCAAATCAAGGCCCTGTGGATTATCGCGACCAATCCCGTGTTCAGCCTGCCCGATAGCCATGCCGTGCGAACGGCGCTCGAACACTGCCCGTTGGTTGTGCTGTCGGAATGCGTGGCCGATACCGATACCGCTCAGTTCGCCGACATCTTGTTGCCTGCCACCACCTGGGGTGAGCGTGACGGCACGGTGACCAATTCCGAGCGCCGAATTTCTCGTCAGCGTCCGCTCTATCCGCCGGTGGGCGAATCCCGCCATGACTGGCAGGCGTTGTGCGCCGTGGCACAACGACTTGGTTTTGGCAGCGCCTTCGATTTCCCTGATGCCGCTGCGATTTTCCGCGAATATGCGGCGCTCACAGCCTTTGAAAACAACGGCAGCCGGGATCTTGACTTGGGTGCATTCACGCAACTCAGCGATGCGCAATATAACGAGCTGCCCCCGACCCGCTGGCCACAACCGGTCGACCGTCCGCCAGTTGAACCGTTCAGCGATGGCCGTTTTTTTACGGAAAACCGACGCGCCCGAATGCTGCCCATCACGGCACAAGGAGCACCATCAGCGCTGACGCCCGCTCTTCCGCTGCGGTTGAATACCGGTCGTCTGCGCGATCAATGGCACGGCATGAGCCGCACGGGTGCGGTGCCGAAACTGCTCAACCATGTCGGCGAACCCACCCTCGCGATTCATCCGATGGACGCGGCACGCTACAAGCTTCGGGGCCATCAGATCGCGCGGGTGGGTAACCCGCGCGGGCAATTGTTGACGCGCGTGGTCTTGGACGAGCACCAACGCCAAGGCAGCGTGTTCGTGCCCATGCACTGGAGCGATGCATTTAGCCGCGATGGTCTGGTCAATGCGTTGATTGCAGCGATTATTGATCCGATTTCCGGGCAGCCGGAATTTAAAACCCAATCGGTCTGGGTCGAGCACTATCCCGCCGAGTGGTTCGGATTCGCCTTGATTCGCGAGGGCCTGCCCGTTCCCGAACTCAAGCAATTGCCCGGCGATTACGCCATCAAGATCACAGCGACCACCGCAACCCACTACGAACTGGCTGGTGTGGCCGCGCCCAGCAATTGGATGGATTGGGCAAAAACCACGCTTAATCACCAAAAAATGGCCCTTAAAACCGTCGCTGAAATCGACCGTGAATGGATTGAATTTGCCGATTCGGCCACCGGCCGCTATCGCATCGCGCAAATCACGCAGGGGCGACTCGATTGGGTGCTGCACATCACTCGTGATAGCCGTGCGGTCGATACCAACTGGCTGCTCGGTCTGTTTGCGGAACCCTCGCTCAATGCTGCACAACGGGCCGATTTAATGGCGGGCAAACCCGCCGGTGCGCAGGCCGATGTCGGGCCGATCATTTGTGCGTGCTTCAGCCTGGGGCGCAACCCCTTGATCAATGCGATTCACCGTCATGGCATCACCGATGCAAAAGCCTTAGGCGCGTGTACCCAAGCGGGCACGAACTGCGGTTCTTGCCTGCCGGAACTCAAGGCCTTGATTGCCAAAAATCCGCCATCCGCCGAAGCGGCAACATCCAATGCCCAAGCGACTATTGAGGACTGAGATCATGCGTTACTTACCAATTTTTCTTGATGTTCAACAGCAAACCTGCCTGCTCGTGGGTGCGGGCGAAGTGGCCGCGCGCAAGCTCGCCCTGTTGAAATCTGCCGGTGCAACCGTTCGCATCGTATCGCCAGAATGCAGTGAAGAAATCCGGGCGCAAATCGACGGTGCGCGCATTTCCTATATCCCCGCTGCTTTTGAGCCACATCATCTCGATGACTGTGGTCTGGTAATTTCCGCCACCGACGACGAGGCCGTCAATGCAGCCGTGGCCGCAGGCGCCAAGGCGCGACAGATTCCGGTGAATGTGGTCGATAGCCCCGCGCTGTGCAGTTTCATTGTGCCGGCCATTATTGATCGCGACCCGATCACCGTGGCCGTTTCCAGCGCGGGCAAAAGCCCGGTGTTGGCGCGTTGGATTCGCGCCAAAATCGAAACGCTCCTGCCGCACAGCATCGGTAAGCTCGCAGCATTTATGGGTGCGCGTCGTGCCGCCGTGCAAGCGGCGTTACCTCGAGTGGGTGATCGCCGGTTGTTCTGGGAAAAAATACTGACCGGGCTCCTACCGAGCACGCTGGCACGAGGCCAGACCGACGAGGCCGATCGCTTATTCGAGCAAACCTTGCAACAGGATGCCGCGACGCCGACGCAGGGCCGGGTGTATTTGATTGGCGCGGGCCCGGGCGAGCCGGATTTAATGACATTTCGCGCGTTGCAGCGTCTGCAGGAAGCCGATGTGGTGATTTACGACCGGCTGGTCGCGCCCGCCATTGTCGATCTGGCGCGCCGGGATGCCGAGCGCCGTTATGTCGGCAAATGCCGCGAGGCGCACAGCGTGCCACAGGCCGAAATTTCGCAATTGCTGGTCGAACTGGCGCAGCAGGGCAAGGTCGTGGCCCGCTTGAAAGGGGGCGACCCGTTCATTTTCGGGCGTGGCGGTGAAGAAATTCAGCAATTGGCTGCAGCAGGCATCCCATACGAAGTTGTGCCGGGCATTACCGCTGCCAGCGGGTGCGCCTCGTATGCCGGGATTCCGCTCACCCATCGCGATTATGCGCAGTCCGTGCGCTTTATCACCGGGCACACCAAAGACGGCAAGCTCAGTCTGGATTGGGCGCATCTTGCGCATGGCCGCGAAACGCTGGTTTTTTACATGGGGCTGACCGCCACTGCTGAAATTTGCAGCCAACTACAAGCGCATGGCCTGCCTGCAGATTACCCCGCCGCGCTGGTCGAACACGGCACCACCGCGCGCCAACGCGTGCTGCGAGGCACGCTGAGCACCTTGCCAACGCTATTGGCCGATGCGCAATCGCCATCGCTGTTGATTGTTGGTGAAGTGGTGCAGTTGCACGATAGCCTCGCGTGGTTCGAGGGACACAGTGACGCTGATGCGGCTTTTTTGCCGCCGGTAGAGCACCGCGCATTGTGCGGGATGGCGAATGCCGCCTGACGAGATAACCATAAAAAGTAGATTAAGGAAGAGTCTGATGCTTCGTTTAATTGTCCTGTTTTTCTGTTACTGATTTTTCAGTCATTGAGGTACGCATCATGTCCGAGCAAATGTCCAGCGACTATGTCAAACCGAACGATCTGGCCAAAGCCATGGTCGATGCGGGTGAATCCAAGGTTCTTCTTTCCACCCGCGATACTCTGATCCGTGCTTACATGGCCGGTGCGATTTTGGGTCTGGCTGCCATGTTCGCCATCACCATTTCCATCAACACCGGTTCGCCGTTGACCGGCGCAATCCTGTTCCCCGTCGGCTTCATCCTGTTGTATTTGCTCGGATTTGATCTCCTGACCGGCGTGTTCATGCTGGTGCCACTGGCGCTACTCGATAAACGCCCCGGCGTGACCGTCAACCAAGTCCTGCGAAACTGGGGGCTGGTGTTCATCGGCAACTTCGCCGGTGCAGTCACGGTCGCTTTCATGATGGCGTTTATTCTTACCTTCGGTTTTACCGTGAATGCCGGTGCCGTGGCGGAAAAGGTGGGGCATATCGGTATGTCGCGCACCTTGGGTTATGAATCGCACGGCATCATGGGCTGGTTCACCATTTTCATCCGCGGGATTCTGTGCAACTGGATGGTCTCTACCGGCGTGGCTGCCGCGATGCTCTCGACCTCGGCCATCGGCAAGATTTTCGCCATGTGGATGCCGATCATGCTGTTCTTTTACATGGGTTTTGAGCACTCGGTGGTGAACATGTTCCTGTTCCCGTTCGCACTGATCATGGGCGGCGATTTCACCTTCGGTGACTACCTGTTGTGGAACGAGTTGCCGACTGCGCTGGGCAATCTGGTCGGTGGCCTGCTGTTCGTCGGGTTGATGATGTACGTCACCCACTACAAAACCGCGCCGAAACGCGAATTGTCGCTGTAAGCGCCGCCACGGCAGGGAAGCCGTTTGTTCCGGGTATATTCCAGGGGATACACCATGCAAGACATTAACCCCAATCAGTTTTCCGGCCGCACCATCGCCCTGCCCGAATCAAGGCAGCTGGATGTGTTGGCCGCCCTATTCGAACGCCGGGGGGCTGCGATTCGCCGCTGCCCGCTGGTCAGTATTCACGACGCGCCGGATCAAGCGCCCATCATCGCCTGGATACGCGCGTTTATTGCCGATGCCACGATGAACGATCTCATCATCCTGACCGGTGAGGGCATTACCCGCTTGATTCAAGCCGCTAAACGCACCGGTCTGGTGGACGCGTTTTTGCATAAACTCGGCACCACCCGATTGATTGTGCGCGGCCCAAAACCGGGCCGTGCCCTGAAGACCTGGGGGTTACAACCCAGCGTACAGGCCGTAGAACCGACCAGCGCGGGCATTATCAGCACTTTATCCACCCTGCCGGCCTTGTCCCCCCGCATCGGCGTAGTGTTGTACGGCACCGAAGAAAACGCGCCACTGCAAGCGGCGATCAGCGCGCACGGTGCCACGCCCGTACCCGTCGCACCGTACATCTACGCCAGTGAATCCGAGACCGGAGCCGTGCTGGCATTAATTGAAGAATTGGCTGAAGGTCAAATCGACGCCTTGGCGTTTACCAGTCAACCGCAATACAAACGGCTGGCCAGTGTGGCCAAAACACACAATTGCGAACCGCAACTTGTTCAAGGACTGGCGCGCACCCGAATCGCGGCCATTGGCCCGGTGATGGCGAGCTATCTGACCGAAAATGATGTACGAGTCGATGTCGTGCCCGACGGTCGGTTTTTCATGAAGCCGCTCGTGGATGCGCTGGCAGACCATTGGGCGCAAGCGTCTCTTGAGGGGGTGTCACAATGAACGCCTATCCGCCGGTCAGCGCCTTGATCCTCGCCGGGGGCGCTGGTCGGCGCATGGGCGGTGCCGACAAGGGGCTTTTGCCTTTTGAGGGCGGCGTGTTGATCGACCCGATCATCAAAACACTCTCGCCGCTCGTCGATGAAGTATTGATCAATGCCAATCGCCATCTGGAGCAGTACCGCCGATGGGGGCATCCTGTCGTGGCCGATCCGGTTCAGGCAGATCACCTGTTTGCAGGCCCCGCCGCTGCCTTGGTTCATGCCAGCCGCCATGCCAAAAACGACTGGCTACTGCTCGCCCCCTGCGACATGCCCGATTATCAACCGCATTGGCTCGGTGCATTGCGGCAAGTACAGGAACAAACCCGCGCAGCGGTCGTCATTGCGCATGACGGATTGCGTTTGCAACCGACTGTTGCCTTGATTCATCGTCCTTGCTTGAGTCAGCGCCCGGCATCGGCCGATGCCCGTTTGCTCAGTGTGCTCACAGCCGGTCGCTACAGCGTGTGTGCACTCGATCAAGATGCCTGGGCTTTTAGCAACCTCAATACGCCGGAGCAATTGCGCGCGCACCAGTCCAGACGCGAGGCGCTGACATGAATCCGCCCGTGCTTGAGCCTCCAGTCGGCGCCTCGCTCCAAGATACCTGCGCGATCTTTCATGCAGACCCCTCGCCCGCCGAAGCCGTCGAATGCCTCTGCGCTCATATTCAGCCGACACCTTGCGAGACGGTGCCACTCCGAGCTGCGCTGGGCCGTTGTCTCAATGAACCGCTGCGTGCGCCGATGGCTTTTCCGCCGTTCACCCGCGCCATGATGGATGGTTACGCGCTGCGTTCGACCGAAGTCAAACCGGGGGCCCAATGGCGTGTTCTTGACGAATTGATTGCCGGGCAAATAGCCGATAAACCGCTCCCTGCACACACCGCACTGCGCATTGCAACGGGGGCGCCTCTACCGATTGGCGCGGATACCGTGTTACGACAAGAATCCGCGCAGCGGTTTGGCCAGACACTGCGCGGATTGCTTCCTCAAATTGAGCGCGGAAAAGATACCGAGGCTATGGGCAGCGTGGCCGCAGTTGGCGACCTGCTGATATCCGCTCATTCGCCACTGTCGCCGACGGATCTTGTCAAGGCAGCGCGACACGGCATCAGCCACTTGTCGGTGCATCGACCGGCGCGGATTGTCCTGTTAGTCATCGGCAACGAACTGACACCCGCCGGGGCACCCTTACCACGCGGCCATTTGTACGAGCACAATGCCCTTCTGATTGAATCGACCCTCGATCAGCACCGCCTTGGGCAAATCATTCACACCGCAGCGGTAAAAGATGATCTGGCTGCCATTGACCAGTCAATCGGTACGGCTCGTGCTCAACGCCCTGATCTGCTTATCTTGATTGGCGGGACCTCCGTGGGCACGCATGACTTCACCCGACGCGCTCTTTTCCGCCATGGTCAACCACTTTTCGAGGGAGTACATACCCGCCCCGGCCGCACGGCCTGCGCGAGTGTAACCGATAACGGCCTCGTCCTCTTAGCGTTACCCGGCAGCCCTAAAGCGGTTAATGCGCTGCTTGAAAACATCCTGCTACCCACCTTGCGCTTCATGCAGGGCCATCTCATCCCGTGATCATTGTTGCGAATCCGGCAAGGAACGCCCCAACCTGCACCAACTTAAATCATAAACTCTCATGGTTGCGTCATAAAAGAGCGCAAAACCCGATCTTAATCCGACTAATCTAACGTAACCATCTGTTATTTATAGATTTATAAAGTTGGCATCATTATCGCTATCTCTTGTATACCAGATGAAATACAAGAAGGTGTGCGTTATGCAAAAGCAGGTTGTCCGGCACGAAGACCAACAGAATACAAATGAGGATACGGGCACGGGGAATGTACTGACGATCACGGATTGGTTACAGCGATGGAAAACAGATCCACAAGAGACTGCTCGGGACTTGCTTGATCGGCAACAAAAACGCATCGCCGACTGGGAAGCGGGAAAAACCCCTCAATGGATCCATCTTGTTGCTCTTGATGTGCTTGAAGCACAGATTGACGAACTTCTGAAGAAAGACGCAAAAGACCTGCCACTTTATGGGGTGCCGTTTGCCGTCAAGGACAACATTGATGTTGCGGGCATACCGACGACCGCAGGTTGTCCTGAATATGCCTACACGCCAGATTCGGATGCCTTTGTTATCGCCAAGCTTAAAAACGCCGGTGCCATTTGTATCGGTAAAACCAATCTTGATCAATTCGCGACGGGCTTAAACGGAACGCGCACGCCCTATTCCATTCCCCATTCAGTGTTCAGTGAGGCGCATATTTCCGGCGGTTCGAGTTCCGGTTCGGCAGTGGCGGTGGCGCTGGGTGAAGTGGCATTTTCATTGGGCACGGATACGGCCGGGTCAGGTCGAGTCCCGGCCGGTTGCAACCAACTGGTGGGGTTGAAACCGAGCAAGGGGTATATCAGTACGAACGGTTTAATCCCGGCGTGTCGCACACTCGATTGCATTTCAATCTTCGCGCATACGGTGGACGATGCCCAAAACGTCCTCGCCGTCGCCGGTGTTTATGACGCGGAGGATCCTTATGCACGCCGCGCCGCGCCATCAACCAAGTCGTTGTCATCACAAGGCCTGAAACTGGCAACCTTCAGTGGCTTGCAGTGGTTTGGGGATACCGAACAGAAAGCCGCTTGGGATGCCTATGTCGCGCAACTGGCCAAACGAGGCATCACGCTGACGGAAATCGATCCGACGCCTTTTTTTGCGCTGGCACCGCTGCTCTATAACGGCCCCTGGGTGGCCGAGCGTTTGGCCGCACTTTCTGACTTTGTGGCAGAGCAGCCTGAGGCCATCCACCCTGTAGTACGCGAAATCGTGCTATCCGGCGAAAAATTCTCTGCCGTCGATACGTTCAATGCCGAATATCAACGTGCTGATTTGGCAAGGCAAATCCAACGTGCCCTCGCCGAGTTCGATGCGCTGATGGTGCCAACGGCACCAATTTTCCCCACGATTGAAGCCCTATTGGCCGAGCCGATCAAGCTCAATTCCGAGCTGGGCACCTACACGAATTTTGTCAATCTGGCGGATTTGTCCGCGCTGGCTGTACCCGCCGGTTTGCGTACCGACGGACTGCCGTTCGGTATCACCCTGATTGCCGAAGCTTGGGCCGAAGCCCGATTGGCCGCCATTGCCAAACAGTTGAACCAAGAAAAAACGGGCATCCCGCCGCTGCGCCGTGATGAAATTGCGCTCGCCGTTGTGGGTGCGCACCTGACGGGCATGCCGCTGAATCACCAATTGACCGGCCGGGGTGGTCGCCTGCTCGAACAAACCACGACGGCTGCGTCTTATCGACTGTACGCCCTTGCCAATACCACACCACCCAAGCCGGGTCTGGTGTTCGATACCAAAGGTGATGAAATCATCGTCGAAGTCTGGGCACTCCCGCGCAGTGCATTGGCCGACTTTATTCAAGAAATACCACCGCCGCTGGGCCTCGGCACACTCACGCTTGCCGATGGCCGTCAGGTGACCGGATTCATCTGCGAACCACGTGCCCTACACGACGCGCAAGACGTAACGGAATTCGGCGGCTGGCGGGCTTATATCGCCTCACGTCAATCCACGCCACTTGCCCCGCAACCAAAAGGAATTACCCATGCCTGATGTTCCCATGCCCAACAAGGTTTTCAGCAAAGTTCTGATCGCCAATCGGGGCGAAATCGTGGTGCGGATTGCGCGCACCCTGAAAAAGATGGGCGTCACCTCCGTCGCCATTTACAGTGATTCGGACGCCGACAGTCCGCATATCCGTGCCTGTGATGAAGCAGTTGCACTGGGAGGCCAAACGGCGGCAGAAAGCTACCTTCAGGTCGAAAAAATTCTTGAACTCGCCAAGGCACACGGTGTGCAGGCCATTATTCCCGGCTACGGTTTCCTATCCGAAAACGCCGATTTCGCCGAACGTTGTGCCCACGAAGGTATCGCATTTATCGGCCCGACACCCAATCAATTGCGTGAATTTGGTTTGAAACACCGCGCACGTGAACTGGCCACCGCAGCGAAAGTGCCGCTCGCACCGGGTAGCGACTTGCTCAAGGATCTGCAAGCTGCATTGCAGGAGGCTGAACGCATCGGTTATCCGATCATGCTTAAAAGCACGGCTGGGGGTGGCGGTATTGGGTTAAAGCGTTGCGCCGATGAACCGGCGCTGATCGAAGCGTTCGAAGCCGTGGCCGGTATGGGTGCGCGCTTCTTTGGTGATGGCGGCGTGTTCGTCGAGCGGTTTATCGATCATGCCCGTCATGTTGAAGTGCAGATCTTTGGCGATGGCAAAGGGCGTGTTGTCGCCTTGGGCGAACGGGATTGTTCACTGCAGCGACGGAACCAGAAAGTCATCGAGGAAACACCAGCGCCGAATCTGCCACCCGCTACACGAGCGGCGCTGCTGGCATCGGCCGAGCGACTGGGTGAATCCATCGCCTATCAATCGGCGGGTACGGTCGAGTACATCTACGATGCACCCCGCGATGAATTCTATTTTCTCGAGGTCAACACCCGGTTACAGGTTGAACACCCCATCACCGAAGAAGTCACCGGTGTCGATCTGATTGAATGGATGGTTTCACTGGCTGCCGGTGTACCCTTCGAGCTGTGCGCCCCTACCCCGCATGGTCATGCCATAGAAGTGCGCGTGTATGCCGAAGAACCGCTACGGCACTTCCAGCCAGCACCCGGCCAACTCAGCAATGTAACACTGCCCACTGATGAATTCGTCCGTGTGGATACCTGGGTTGAAACCAGCACCACGGTGCCTGCTCAGTTCGATCCGATGCTCGCCAAGATCATCGTTACGGGCGAGACGCGCAGCAAAGCGCTGTCGAATCTGGCCGAAGCACTTGCCAAAACGCGCTTTGATGGCATTTCGACGAATCTGCCGTTTCTACGCGACCTGCTTTCCCTCCCGGATTTTGTGGCGGGCACCCACAGCACCGGCAGCATCGACCATTATCTTGCAGCCGGAGCCTACCAACCGCCTGCCATCGAGGTCATCAAGCCGGGCACCTATACCACCGTGCAGGATTATCCCGGGCGACTCGGTTTGTGGCATATCGGTGTACCGCCCTCCGGGCCCATGGATGACTATGCCTTGCGTCTGGCAAACCGGATTGTCGGCAACACGCCGGACATGGCCGGGCTTGAATGCACGCTGGTGGGCCCCTCGCTCAAATTCCACAAGGACAGCATGGTCGCCATTACGGGCGCGGTAGCCGACATTCGACTAGATGACCAGAACGTCCAGGCCGGTCGTCCCATCGCCATCGAGGCCGGGCAGACTTTAAGCATCGGACAGGTTCAGACAGGCGCTCGTGTGTATCTGGCCATCCGGGGCGGCATCGACGTGCCCGAGTATCTGGGCAGCCGTTCAACCTTCGCACTCGGCAAAATGGGCGGACACGCCGGACGTATTCTGCAGGTCGGCGATATTTTGCCCATGGGTTCAGCACCGGCGGCATTCGCGCCAAAAGTGGCCGATGCGAGCCTGATACCCGAATACACCAATCACTGGGAAATCGGCGTGCTCTATGGACCGCACGGAGCGCCGGATTATTTCATGCCCGAGGCCATCGATAAATTCTTCGCCACCGACTGGGCCGTGCATTACAACAGCAACCGCCTGGGGATTCGCCTGTCGGGCCCAAAACTCAGTTGGGCGCGCAGTGACGGTGGCGAAGCCGGCCTGCATCCATCGAATATCCACGATACGGAATATGCCGTCGGCTCGATCAACTTTACCGGCGACATGCCCGTCATTCTCACGCGCGATGGCCCGAGTCTGGGCGGCTTTGTCTGCCCGGCCACCATCGTCCGTGCCGAATTATGGAAGGTTGGGCAACTCAAGCCCGGCGATACCATTCGGTTCGTACCCATCAGCTACGCACAGGCGCGTGCGCTCGAACTCTCGCAGGATGCAGCCATCGAAACGCTGCAAGCACCGAACAAAACCCTGTCTTTGGCTCCGCACCTCGGCCATTGCGTGCTTTTGGATATTCCGGCCTCCGGTGATCTTCCACGGCTCACTATCCGGCAAGCCGGTGATGGCTATCTGCTGCTCGAATATGGCGAGAACGTCCTTGATCTGACCCTGCGGCTGCGTGTGCACGCCCTCATGCAAAGTCTGGAAACCGATCCCGTTCCCGGTATTCTCGAATGCTCTCCGGGCGTTCGTTCGCTCCAGATCCGGTATGAGCCCAAGCGCATCCCTCAGGATGAGTTGGTTGCCCGGTTGACGAGCATCAACAATCATCTGGTCGATGTACGTGAATTGTCGGTGGCTTCGCGGATCGTTCACTTGCCGATGGCCTTTGAAGACAGTGCCACACTCGATGCCGTGGCTCGCTACCGCCAATCGGTTCGCGACACGGCGCCCTGGCTACCGAGCAACTGTGAATTCATTCGCCGAATCAATGGCCTGCCGGATATAAAGGCTGTTTACGATACGGTCTATTCGGCATCCTACATGGTATTGGGCCTAGGCGATGTCTACCTCGGTGCGCCTTGCGCCGTTCCGCTCGATCCACGGCATCGGCTGCTCACCTCCAAATACAACCCGGCACGCACCTACACGGCAGAAGGCACGGTGGGTATCGGCGGTGTCTACATGTGCATTTATGGCATGGATTCGCCCGGTGGTTATCAATTAGTTGGCCGCACATTGCCCATCTGGAATCGTCGCACCGCTCATCCGAGTTTTGAAGCGGGTAAACCCTGGCTGCTGCGCTTCTTCGATCAGGTGCGGTTTTATCCGGTCAGCGAGCCCGAACTGCTCCGGCTCAGGGCCGAATTTGCGGCCGGCACGCTCGACGTCAAAACCGAAGATGTCGTCTTCCGGCTTGATGAACATGAAGCGTTCCTCGCGGCGAATCAGGACTCTATAGCGGAATTCAAGGCACGTCAGGCCGTCGCCTATGAACTGGAAGTCAGCCGCTGGCAGGAAGACGATGGCAGCCTGAACACGCGTGAAGTCGTTGTTGCCGAAGCACAAATCGAAGGCGAGCCGATTGCAGCGACCATCAGCGGCAATGTCTGGAAGCTCCTGGTCGAGCCGGGTGAAGCCGTGCAGACCGGGCAGGTCGTGGCCATCGTCGAGGCCATGAAAATGGAATTCGCGATCGAGGCACCGCGCGATGGCGTGATCGCAGAATGTGCCTGTACGCCGGGGCAACTCGTGCAGATGGGGCAAACGCTGGTCACGCTGGAGTTGCCTCAATGAATCCGCCCCTGCGTTTCCCGGCCGAGCGTCGCCGCAGTTCAAATATGCCCGCATTGGCCGAACGCGTTTATGCCCAGGTCAAGCAAGCCTTGTTCGCCTTCGAATTGCTCCCCGGCGAGCGTTTCAGTGAAAACACGGTGGCCGAACTGACCGGCGCCAGCCGCACACCCGTGCGTGAGGCCCTTAACAGACTCGCACGTGAGGGATTTCTGAGCGTTCAGAATCGATCTGGCTGGCGGGTCAATGAGCTCGATTTTGCGGTATTCGATCAGCTTTATGAAGTCCGCACCATCGTCGAACTCGCCAGCATTGACAGTTTGACCGCACAAACAGAACCGTCGGGCATAACCGAACTCGCTGCAATCTGGCAGGTACCCGAAGCCGATCGACTCACGGGTGGCCCTGCCGTTTTCACCCTCGACGAGCAGTTCCATAACCAGCTGGTTGCCGCGACAGGCAATGCCGAACTGCACCGAATCCACACCGGCGTCACCGAGCGCATCCGCATCGTGCGTCAACTGGATTTTACCGAGAGTCATCGCATCGAAGCGACCTACAACGAACACGCCGCCATTCTTGCTGCCATCGCCCAGCACCGTGGCAACGAGGCCAAACGACTGCTTCAAACCCACATCGAACTTTCAAGGCAGTCCGTTCGCAAAATCAGCCTTCATCGTCTGTATGAAGCGCGCGAACGCATGCGTGAACGCGCTGCATTACTCAACCCTGTTTCAGAAACCGCGGCCGGCGGAATCCGGCCAAACCCGCTTGTGACCCCGCAAGAAAATCTCACATGAGAAAAACCCGCATGAGAAAACCCAATGGAGGGAACAACCATGAATCGTCGTAACTTTATGAAAGCCGTGGGCGCTACCGGATTGTCACTCGGTTTCGGCCTCAAGGGCATCGAGTTTGCCAATGCCGCAGAAGGCCCGATCAAGGTCGGTATTTTGCATTCGTTATCCGGCACGATGGCCATCTCTGAAAGCGCGCTCAAAGACAACATGCTGATGTTGATCGCCGAGCAGAACGCCAAGGGCGGCGTAATGGGGCGCAAATTGGAACCGGTCGTTGTCGATCCGGCATCCAACTGGCCCCTGTTCGCGGAAAAGGCACGCGAACTGATCAGTAAGGACAAGGTTTCCGCCATTTTCGGCTGCTGGACTTCCGTTTCCCGCAAATCCGTCCTGCCGGTCGTCGAAGAACTCAACGGTCTGCTGTTCTACCCCGTTCAGTTTGAAGGCGAAGAATCCTCGCGCAATATTTTCTACACCGGCGCCGCGCCAAACCAGCAAGCCATCCCGGCCGTTGATTATTTGATGAACGAGCTTGGCATTACCCGTTGGGTTTTGGCGGGCACCGATTACGTGTATCCGCGCACCACCAACAAGATCCTTGAAGCCTACCTCAAGCAAAAGGGCGTGAAAGATGAAGACATCATGATCAACTACACGCCGTTCGGTCAGTCCGACTGGCAGTCGATCGTGAGCCAGATCAAGCAGTTCGGCAGCGCGGGCAAACCCACCGCGGTTGTTTCCACCATCAACGGCGATGCCAACGTGCCGTTCTATCGCGAGCTGGGCAATCAGGGCATCAAGTCTCAGGATATTCCCGTCGTTGCCTTCTCCGTGGGCGAACAGGAACTCTCCGGCATGGATACCAAACCATTGGTCGGCCAACTGGCCGCCTGGAACTACTTCGAAAGCGTCAAGACGCCAGAAAACGAAGCCTATATCGCCAACTGGAAGAAGTTCAAGAAAGACCCTAAAGCGGTGACCAACGACCCGATGGAAGCGGAGTACATCGCCTTCCAGATGTGGGTGAAGGCAGTTGAAAAGGCTAAATCCACCGACACGGACAAGATCCTCGAATCGATCATCGGCGTCGAAGTGCCCAACCTGACCGGTGGCATGGCCAAAATGCTGCCGAATCACTACATCACCAAACCGGTGTACATCGGAGAAATTCAGGATGATGGACAGTTTGATGTCGTCTGGAAAACCAAGACCGAAGTGCCGGGCAAGGCATGGTCGCCATACCTGCCGGGCAGCAAAGATCTGATTGCGGACTGGACACCGCCGATCAACTGCGGTGCCTACAACACCGTTACCAAGAAGTGCACAGGATCAGGTTCATAGAATCTGAACGCAGCTTCTGTCATACGGCCGACCCGTTGTTAGTTGGCCGGTTTCCCGAGGATGGATTGATGACGAATCATACCCGCAATCACCCGCAATCCAGCGCCGCGCCAATCGGACTTAAACGATTCCGGCGCTGGATCGCCCCAATTCTAACCTTGTGCCTTCTGTTGGGCGCAACGCTCCCTATATCGGTGGCGCAGGCCGACCCGGCTTCGCCTTCACTGGCGGCAGGCAGTCCGACCGTGTCCGCCATCGCCAGCGATGACGCCATGACACGCAGCCAAGCCATCAAGGCTTTGATACTTCAGCCGCCGGCCGGTGCCGCCGATGTGCTGCATGCACTTGATAGAGGCATGCTCTATGTCACAGCCAAGCCCGTCGCCCGTCTCGGCATTGCCGATGCCGCAGGCAAAATTTCCGCCATTGACTCGGATGAAATCCTGGGCAACACCAGTGATGCCCAATGGCAACCTGTATCGATCAATAACGTGATTCGCATCCAGTTGCGGCCGCGTCTTGACCTCATGGCGCTGGCCTCACCCGATGTTTCTAAACGCCGTGACGCCGCTCAGGATTTGTTTTCTGCACGGCTGACTCCGGACTATATCCACGAAATCAAGGCATTGGAACCGAAAATCAAGGATGCGGATGTGCAGGCTAATCTGCGTAAACTGGTGGCCGGTTTCGAGCTGAACGATGCCGATCCCAAGGTTCGGCTGGCAGCGATTGCCGATGTGGCCGACGCACTGGATCCCGAAATCCGTGCCAAGCTGGCGAATCTTGCCAGTAACGATAATGACCCTGCTGTGAAAGCGGCGGCGGCCAAAACGCTCGATGCCATCAATACCCGTGTGGCCGGATGGCAGTTTTTGCAGAATCTGGTGTTCGGGCTCAGCCTCGGCTCGGTATTGCTGCTGGCCGCAATTGGCTTGGCGATTACCTTCGGCGTGATGGGCGTCATCAATATGGCCCATGGCGAGATGATGATGATCGGTGCCTACACGACCTGGCTGTTGCAACAACTGATGCCCAACCACCTCACCGCTGCCCTGTTCCTCGCCATTCCTAGCGCATTTCTGGCCGCGGGCATTATCGGCATGGCAATCGAACGCGGGCTGATTCGCTTCCTTTATGGTCGTCCGCTGGAAACCCTGCTGGCGACATTCGGTTTGAGCCTGATGCTGCAACAAGCCGCACGGATTATTTTCACCCCGCTCAATCGTGCCGTCGCCCTGCCGGATTTCATGAGCAACAGTTGGGTTGTCAATCCGGTATTCGCCATCACGTATAACCGACTGTATATCCTGATTTTTTCACTGACCGTCTTCTTCGGCCTCTTACTTCTGCTCAAGCGAAGCACGTTTGGACTTCGAATCCGTGCCGTCGCGCAAAACCGTGCCATGGCCCGGGCCTGCGGGGTGCGTTCAAACTGGATCGATGCCCTCACCTTCGGCCTTGGTTCCGGCATCGCCGGTATTGCCGGTGTGGCGCTGGCGCAGATTACCAATGTCGGCCCCAATCTCGGCCAGAGCTATATCGTCGATTCTTTCATGGTCGTGGTACTGGGCGGTGTCGGAAATCTGTGGGGCACACTGGTCGCCGGGATGGGTATCGGCGTGCTCAATAAATTCCTCGAACCCTATTCCGGCGCTGTTCTGGCGAAAGTCGTGGTGCTGGTGCTCGTGATCCTCGTCATTCAAAAACGCCCGCGTGGATTATTCCCGCAAAAGGGCCGCGCGGCGGAGGAATAGACCATGCTTTTCAAGACATTATTCGCAGGCCATGAGCGGGGCGGCTTGATTGTGATGCTGGCGATTGTGCTCATGTTGTTGTGGGTCAGTATCGGCAATCTGGCGGTACCCGCGAGCAGCTCATGGCATGTTTCCACCTATACCGTGACCATCCTCGGCAAATTCCTCACCTATGCCCTGCTGGCCGTATCGATTGATTTGATCTGGGGTTATGCTGGCATTCTTTCGTTGGGGCATGGCGCTTTCTTCGCACTGGGTGGCTACGCGATGGGCATGTACCTGATGCGTGAAATTGGTGATCGCGGCCAGTATGGCAATCCCAATTTGCCGGATTTCATGGTGTTTCTGAACTGGCATGAACTGCCGTGGTATTGGTACGGCTTCGACCACTTCTGGTTTGCCGCCCTGATGGTGCTGCTGGTGCCGGGCATATTGGCCGGTTTATTCGGTTGGCTGGCGTTCCGCTCGAAAGTATCCGGCGTGTATTTCGCCATCATCACCCAGGCGCTGACCTACGCGCTGATGCTCGCGTTTTTCCGCAATGAGATGGGCTTCGGTGGGAATAACGGCCTGACGGATTTCAAGGATATTCTCGGGTTTTCCATCACCGAGAACAGCACCCGCGTGGGCCTGTTTGTCGCCTCCGGCATCGCGCTGATTCTCGGCTACTTCATTGCGCAGGCCATCGTGCGCTCACGCTTCGGGCGGGTGTTGGTCGCAATTCGAGATGCCGAGCCGCGAACCCGCGCCTGCGGCTATCCGGTGGCGCAATACAAACTGGTGGTGTTCGTGATTTCCGCCATGTTGGCTGCTGTCGCCGGCGCGTTGTATGTGCCACAGGTTGGCATTATCAATCCTGGCGAATTCTCGCCTTTATCTTCGATCGAAGCGGTTGCCTGGGTGGCGACCGGCGGTCGGGGTAGCCTGTTCGGCCCCATTATCGGTGCCTTCGCCGTCAACTACAGCAAAACGCAGCTCACCACGCTGGCACCGGATCTGTGGCCATTCGTGCTTGGCGGCCTGTTCATTCTGGTCACCGTCTTTTTGCCCAAGGGACTGATCAGCTTGCTGGGCCGTCGGAAAAAACCGGTCGAGGAATCTGAAACTATGGTCATCAATAAGGCTATCAAGCAGGAAACGTCCGTAGCGGCAGACAGAAAAACGGAGGTTCTGTGATGTTATCCGTCCCCAATGAAAGCGAAATCATCGGCGATCGCGTCGCCACCTTGGCACCCGGCCAACCGGACGTAACCCACGGCACCATCCTGTATCTCGAAGACGTCACTCTGAGTTTCGATGGGTTCAAAGCCCTAAATAAACTCAATCTGACCCTCGATGATGGCGAGTTACGCTGCATTATCGGCCCGAACGGAGCGGGCAAATCGACCATGATGGATGTCATCACCGGACGGCGTAAACCTGATTCCGGCCAGGTGTTTTTCGGCCAGAACATCGACCTGCTCAAGCATCAGGAACATGAAATTGCCCGCGGCATGGTCGGGCGCAAATTTCAGCGCCCGACCGTATTCGAGGCGCTAACGGTGGCCGAGAACATCGAGCTTACCCTGTTGGGGCCGCGCGCGCCCTGGGCCGTGCTCAAGGCGCGAAGTACAGCCGCAGAGCGAGATCGTATCGATGAAGTTCTTACGACCATTGGTTTGATTCAACTGCGGCATCAACCGGCAGGCATCCTGTCGCACGGCCAGAAGCAATGGCTTGAGATCGGCATGTTGCTCGCACAAAACCCACGCATCTTGCTGGTCGATGAACCTGTCGCAGGCATGACGGGCGAGGAAGTGGCAAGAACGGCAGAATTGCTGGTCAGTCTGGCCGGGGAACGCACCGTCGTCGTCGTCGAGCACGACATGGCCTTCGTACGCAAAATCGCCCGCACCGTGACGGTTCTGCATCAGGGCAGTGTGCTGGCTGAAGGCAGCCTGAGCAGCGTGCAAAGCAATCCCAAAGTCATCGAAGTGTATCTGGGAGAAACACCATGCTCACACTGAATGCCGTGAATCAATACTATGGCGGCAGCCACATCCTGAACAATATCAACCTCTCGATCGATGCGGGTGAGCTGGTCTGCCTGCTGGGCCGCAATGGTGTCGGCAAAACCACGCTCATGCGTTCAATTATGGGCATGGTTGCGATAAAAAGCGGCGACATTCATTTTGCTGGACAGGATCTTTCAAAAGCATCGACCGAGCAACGGGCACGAGCCGGTATTGGCTATGTGCCACAAGGTCGGGAAATTTTCCCGCTGCTCACCGTGGAAGAAAACCTCAAACTCGCACTGGCCGGACGACGCGACAAGGTGCGTAAAATCCCGGCACAGATATATGATCTGTTTCCGGTATTGCAGGAAATGCGCCATCGGCGTGGAGGCGATCTCTCAGGCGGCCAGCAGCAACAGTTAGCCATTGGCCGCGCACTGGTGCTCGATCCGAAAATCCTGCTGCTGGATGAACCGACCGAAGGCATCCAGCCGAACATCGTCCATGAAATCGGTGAAGTGTTGCGCCGGTTGAATCAGGAGTTGGGGCTGGCTGTTTTACTCGTGGAGCAGAAACTACCCTTTGCCCGCCAGGTTGCCGACCACTTCGTCATTATGGAACGCGGAGAAATTCAAGCCACCGGAGCGATGAGTACACTCGACGATGCGCTTATCGCCCGTTATCTCACGGTTTGAACGCAGTGTTAGTCGGCACAAAATTCGGATTATTTTGATAAGTCGGAGTAAATCCAAACCGTTTTCAGCAGATGGTGACTGCCAATACAATTGATATCGATCGAGTATAAATACTTAAACTATTGTTTTATTGATTGATTTGCCAAAAACATGCGAGCATTTGAAAAGGCTAGGGTCGAACAGATTACGATTCTGACAAAGACGAGATTAAGCGAGAGCCATCACTCAGCATGAATGAAATTAAAAAATTAAGCCTTACCAGCAAGGTGCTCATCGGCATGGGGCTGGGAATTGCCGTTGGTCTGTTCATTAATCTGAGCGGGCTCAATTTCAAGGGTAGCTTCGTCAACACCTATGTGGTGGAAGGCTTGTTCTACGTGGTGGGCAAGTTGTTCATCAACGCCCTGAAAATGCTCGTGGTGCCGCTGGTGTTCTTTTCCCTGCTCAGCGGGGTCTGCGGTATCGGCAATCTCAATGTTCTTGGGCGCGTGGGTATCAAGGCATTCTTGCTCTACATATTGACTACCGCCATCGCCATTGCCGTTGCCATAACCATTGCGACCACCTTCGAGATCGGCCATGGCATGAATCTGGCGGCCGACACCAACTTTACTGCCCAGGCAGCGCCACCACTGACTGATGTGCTCATCAACATCATTCCGACAAATCCCATAGAGGCCATGGCCCAAGGCCAGATGCTGCCCCTGATCTTTTTTACCATCTTGCTGGGCGTATGCATCGTCATGGTCGGCGCCAAGGCAAAGGATATCGTTGCGGGTATCGAGGTGGCTAACGAAATCATGATGAAGATGGTCACCATCGTCATGGTCGTAGCGCCCTACGCCGTTTTCGCCCTGATTGCCAAATCCATGGCAGAACTTGGCATCGAGTTGCTGAACCATCTGGCCGACTATGTCCTGGTGCTCGTTTCAGCCCTGCTGGTGCATTTATTCTTTACCTTGATGATTATCCTCAAAACCTTCTCTGGTCTGAGCCCACGGATGTTCATGCGCAAGATAAAGGAAGCACAGATTTTCGCGTTCAGTACGGCAAGTTCGAATGCAACGATTCCGGTTACGCTACGGGTCATTACGGAAAAGATGGGTATCGACAATTCCGTTGCCTCGTTCACCGTCCCTTTTGGCGCGACCATCAATATGGATGGCACCGCGATCATGCAAGGTGTTGCTACCGTCTTTATCGCCAATATTTACGGCGTTGAACTCGGCCTGACAGGCTATCTCACCGTTATCATGATGTCTGTTCTCGCCTCCATCGGTACGGCTGGCGTACCGGGTGTCGGTCTGATCATGCTGTCGATGGTGTTCTACCAAGTGGGGCTACCCGTCGAAGGCATCGGCCTGATTCTGGGTGTGGACCGTTTGATGGACATGATCCGAACCGCAGTCAACATCTCCGGCGATGCCGTTGTTACTGCGATCGTGGCCAAAAGCGAGCAGAAACTGGATCAGAAAACCTATAACGATCCGCTCGCGGGCATATTCACTCAAGAACATGGTCTGGACATTGACCAGAAAGACGAGAGGGAACTCGCT
Source organism: Halothiobacillus sp. (assembly GCF_028710545.1). GTDB lineage: Bacteria > Pseudomonadota > Gammaproteobacteria > Halothiobacillales > Halothiobacillaceae > Halothiobacillus. The sequence goes on from NZ_JAQTTX010000039.1 coordinate 23,667, forward strand.
AAGACCATTCAAAGTGCCCAGAACCGGCATTGATACGACTTGCCTGGCAATTGGTTGAGCACCTTGCGCGTTCGTTGGCTCGAAACCAAACCCTGTAACCGCAGGCGAGTTAAGGAACCTCTGATTGAATCCTTCGTGGCCGAGACGGGCTTTTGAGGGATGAGTCGCAAGGCGCGGCGCGAAACGGGCTTACGCCAGCTTAATGCGAAGCAGGCGCAAGCCCGCGTTAATGGTTATTCCATTCGTGAGCGGCGCAACACAGCGGGCTTACGCCAGCTGCGCGTAAAATCGCCCTCAAAAGCCCGTCCCATGCGGGTTGCCGCCCAAAAGCCGCAACACTTCGTTATCGGCCTTGGCATCGTAGCGTAAACTACGACCTTCGGCCTCTGCCTCGTTTTGCGGCTTTTGGATCAGCAACTCGGCGGGCTTCGCCAGCTTCGCGTAGCACGAGGGATTCAATCAGAGGTTCCTTAAGCAAACTCCGTATTAGTTAGATTTTCCTTAAGTAAATGCTGATTTATTCCATCCATGGGATAAATCAGCGCTTCCTTAACGGCGCCTGAGGCCCAGATACAGCAGAAAAAGTCCGCCAACCAGGGTGATCCAGCCGAGCGTAGGCAGCTTGAGCCATCCCTCGGCATGAACAAGCAGATCGGATTGAGTCAGAACAAAAGCCAGAATAAGCAGCCCACCGATCAACGTGTACTGATTGCGGCGGGACTGGAAAGTCATTTCGGCACGTAAAGCCACCAATTCCTTCTTCTGAGCAGCCAATTGCTCAGTCTGCTGCTCTGCATGCTTCAAGGCGGAGACGGTCAGGCGGGGCAACTCAGCAAAATGCTCCATCACGAATGGAAGCTCGTTCTTGAATCGTTTCAGGAGTGCCTTCGGGCCGACTCGCTCACGCATCCAACGTTCAATGAACGGCTTGGCGGTCGCCCAGAGATCAAGATCAGGATAAAGCTGTCGCCCCAGACCTTCGATTGCCAGCAGGGTTTTCTGAAGCAAGGTCAGTTGGGGCTGGACTTCCATGTCGAACC
>NZ_JAQTTX010000040.1 GCF_028710545.1 Halothiobacillus sp.
GGGCGAACCGATCGATCAATCCGAGTCCACGCAGCATGCCTTCTGCCAGTTTGATTTTTTCCTGTTCGCTGAGCGCACCGCCATTGGCTCCAATCAACGCCGGATGAAGCTGGGATCGCTCCTTGGCCGTCAGCCCGGCCTCATCAGGTGGCAAGGATGGCCGGTGCCAGCCCAAGGTATCGGCAAGCAATCGTGGCACATAACTCAGCCCTGCCGACTCAACAAAGGTAAAACAGGATGCCGCCGAGAGCTTGAACTGCTTCCAGGTCGCAGTCCGGCTCAAGCGCGCGTGTTGCCGTTCAGCAATGGCCTTGTCGCCCACTTGCTGGGCGCGAAAAACCGGCTTGAGCAATACCGGCATGTGGGTTCGAGTGTAAGACTCATCGAGGCGGCAATATTCAACCGGCACGCCAAAGAACCCGGCAAAGCCGATGGTTTCCAGGTTGGGCATACTGGCTTCCAGATGCCGCCGGAAGACTTCTGAGCGCACATCAATGCAAAAAGCCGCCTGTACTGCCGGGGTTGCGACAGGCACACCCTCGGGGTTAGATTTCAAGCCGCTCGCCACCTTGCGACGAAAAGATATTTCCGCTGCTGTGAGCAGAATCTCGTCGATGGGCATTTCTTCGTTCGATTGAAAACCCCTTTGTCGCTGCCATTCAGACATCTTCAACCGCCACCGCTGGCGCGTAGGTTCGTCCATTTCCATCAGGATCAGGGCATCCCAAACCAGACGAATTACCATCAGATCCCGCAAGTCATCGTTTTGTTCGCCCTGCAGTTCAGCCTGCCAGAGCAGATAACGGCAGTAGCTTGCCCAGCCACCAATTGATTTCAGTGTGGCAAAAAGATAATCGGCCAGCTGCTCTTCGGGCAGGTCTATTTGTGCCAGCGCCCAGCTCAGGGCATCTTCCGAATGTTCAGGAACGCAAAGCAGGTTCTTTCGCACTCCTTTGAGCCCGGCCGCGCCGGATGAACGGTCGATCAAGGTGTATTGCCGCCATGAGGAATACAGACGTTTTTCCGCCTCGCATGGCATATGCCACAGCGCCTGCCCGCGGTCATAATGCGCAGCCAGATAGCCGCTGATCTGATCGGTGACGAAAGCAAGAAACGGCGGTGCATCACGCCGGTTCAGTTCCAGGGCCAGCAGCGGAAGCGGCTTTTTCGGGGTCGGTTCGCACTGCGCCGCCTGCTTGATGGTGTTGACATCGACATCACACTTGAGCTGGTTTGCGGCCTCGGTCAGATCCGAAACTTTGATCTCCCCCGTGATGATTTTCTTGGCGAACCACGCTCGATCCATGTACAGGTATTCGCCTGTGGTTTCGGCCAGATAGTTTCCGACTTCCGTGAAAGGCCGATCGATCAGTCCAAGATAAGGATTGACGGCCACAAAGGAATCCAGTGGCCAGACAGGCGCGATTTTAAGACAGGTTTCCTCGATCAATGACAAAAGAGCCTGCGGGTTTTGACGTGAAGATATGTGCGTTGAGGTACTCATCATGGTTTCCTTAGCAATTCACGAGCTGGGCTCAGACTTGGGCATCATTGGTACAACGGGACTTTCGAGTTAATTCAGAATCCGGCATCCGGGTCATGCGCCCTACTTTTTCCGGCCACAAACGATAGGACAAACGCTCTACCCAACGATCGACGTATAACCCGTTATACAAGTGGATAAACAAGGCCGTCTGACTGCTGCGCGCCATCCGTTCACGCCCCGGCCCCTGCAACCAGGCCACGGCGACGAATCCGGCGATGGTCAACACGATCAGGCCCCAGTTCAGGAGTGAGACCTTGGAGGGCAGCGGTGCCAATTCCTGTGCGAAACCGTGCATGAACAACCCATGCAAGACAAAGTAGATTGCAGACATGGCCGTCGCGGTAAAAATAGCCGTCACAACCTCCCCGACGGTGCCATAACTCAGTACCTTGAGCACCAGTTGCGCGGTAGCCAGCGCGATGATGACGACCAAAGCCAGCAGCGTGGGTTCATCCTGCAAGCGCAATCCCATGCCGATGACCAATGCTAGAACGATCGACAAGCTACCCAGGAAGGTGATCATCCACGCTGCCAGGGAAACAGGGCGATATTTGAAAATCTTGGGCTGGCGCAGTTGATCGGCAATCCCCCCCGAAGACAAAAATGCATGTGCCTTGTATAACGAGTGCCCCACGAGGTGCAGCAACCCTAGAGCGAACAGGCCTAGGCCGAGTTCCAGCAACATAAACCCCAGCTGGGCAGCCGTGGACCAGGCCAGTGACGACTTGATGGCTGACTGGGTCAACATGACAAGCGAAGCAATCACCAGCGTGGTCAGACCCACAACAGCCAACAGAACGAGGGCATAGCCGTCGGCGACCAAGAGGTTGCTGGTACGAAGCACGATGATCGCCCCGCTATAGACGATGCCGGCATGCATCAGTGCCGATACGGGCGTCGGTGCTTCCATGACCTGGATCAGCCAGCCATGAAAGGGAAACTGCGCGCTCTTGAGAATGGCTGCCAGCACGATCAACCAAGCGGCAATGTGCAACTGGAGAGGCAACTGTTCATGGCTTTGCACAAACGCGGTAATCGCCGAGAATTCCAGACTGCCAACTTCCAGACCGATAAGCACCGTGGCAATAATCAGCAGCGCGTCAGCCGTGCGGCTGAAAATCGATTTCTTATGCGTGACCATGATGGCGCGGGGCCGCTCAGAATAAAATCCCAGCAGCCGATGCAGAGTAAAGCCGGTAATCAGGATCGCAATCGTAAACAATGCCATGTTCCCGGCAATAACCACCAACAGGAACCAGCCGCCGGTAAACCCCAGCAAACGGAAAAAACGGGCCTGCTGTGGATCGCCATCGAGATACTGAATGCTGAATCGCGCAATGATCATTAATACAAAACTGACCAGCGCAGCCAACAGCAAGGTCATACCATTGACGGCAATCGAGACATGCAGATCGATGCTTCCATTCAAGCCGGGCAAAGGTATCGCCGGCATGAATACATCACTGCGCGACCCGGAGGCGTACATCAGCACAGAAGCCAGAGCGAGTGCAAACGCGATCAAGGTGGCTGATGCCACGCGCCGGCGATAAATCAGGGCGGCATCCACACCCGTGCGGGCACTTGGAAGCGAGAAAGCGAGCATTGTTACCGGCATGGCCAGTAACATCAGCCCAGTAGCATTAGACAGTAGTTCTGAGGTCATCGTCTTATCCTCACATCTCTTATTTCATTTACCCTACGTCTGAGAAGATAAGCGCCATTTCACCCTATGTATAATTCGATTTTACCCGACCAACCATAGGGCAAAATCTATAAATGGAGCAAACAGAACCCCGGTTAGCTACTTATTTTCAAAATGACCCATACAGCCCATTGTTTATAAATGAAATTATCCCGATACGACTGAGAATAAAACCAAGATACCTGAAATTATTCGAATTTTTTCCATAGGCCAATCTCTATGCAAGTAAAGACTGTGTTCAATGGAAATTGAGTTTTTTCAGCCGGACTTCAAAGATCCATCGTTTATCCGCCGATATGGAATACTTCGAATTGCAGTTCGTTCAGCTTTCATTGAGAAAAAATTAGCCCGACATAATTTCGGGCAAACCGACTGGTTTCAAACTCGTTTTCATTATCCAAATAATGGTTTTCAACCAATTTTAAGATAATCGCCGCCGTGTGTTTTCAAAAAGGACAGGAATTTGCGCGCCAGTACGGAAAGTACCTTGCCTTTTGGGTACACGATGCTCCAGTAACTTTCCAACGGAAATCCTTGCACATCGAGTTTCACCAGCGGTCCACCGACGCCTTCAATATTCAGAGCATGCTCGGAGACCACAGCCAGTCCCAACTTCCCGACCACTGCATGTTTGATCGCTTCATTGCCATCGAGCACGAGTCGAGTCTTGATCGACAACCCGTGGCGAGCAAACAGCTCTTCTGTTTTATGCCGAATCCCGGAGCCGGGTTCTCGCATGATGAAGGACTCTTCTGCGATCCTACTGAGCGGAATGTTCCGTGCATTTGCAAGTGGATGGCTGCGGTGGGCGATTACCAGCAAGGGATTGGGCGCGAAGGGTATCACCTCAAGATCAATCCGGCTTTGCGGCACCTGCCCCATGATGTAGAGATCGGAGGCATTTTCCTCGATCCGCCTCATCAGGGTATCCCGGTTGGAAATGATCAGTTCCAATTCGATATCCGGATATTGTTCCACAAAATAACCCAGGGCGACCGGCGCGAAATATTTGGCAGTGGTAATGACCGAAAGCCGCAACCTCCCCTTGCGTAATCCTTTCAAGTCATTCAGAGACATTTCGATATTGGCCAGCGCATCCATTGCCTCGCGGCAGCCACGTAGCACGATTTGCCCCGCCTCGGTCAAATAGATGCGCCGGCCGATTTGTTCATACAAATCCAGCCCTATCACCTCCGACATGCTTTTAACCTGTGCAGATACACTCGGTTGGGTCAGGTTCAATTCCGCCGCGGCACGGGTAAAACTTTCGAGTCGCGCTACCGATTCGAAAACCTCTATTTGCCGCAACGAAGCATGTCTCAGGAGTTTCCTGGAAAGCGTGGCAAGTTCCTGTGTCATCTGAAGGAATCCTCTAATGAGTGTGTACCAAGCTCAGAGGAAGCACGATACCGAGAGACTTTTGTCGACCACGGGCGAATAGTCGTGGTTGGCAAGCTGGGGCAATTTCTGGCATCTGAATACACCCTGATATATCGCAAGCATTTGGGAACCGCGGTCAAATGTAATGGGCAAGGAATTTCCAATCGAACATTGAAGGCGGCACAGTTTCGCGCTGCCTCAAAAATCCCCGCCCTTTTACCTCATGGCAGAGATTTTTTTATAACCGTTGATAAACCAATGCATTGCGATTGTTGGCACACTTAACCAATCAATCAGGCCAAACACGAGCGGCTGGGATAGTCTGTTTCTGTTCGACATCCGCAGTCTGGGCCCCACTCGATTTGGGCGGTTCCGGTTTGCGACGTACCGGAGATTTTGGCTGAGTGCTTTTTTCGATTGCCGGCGCCTCGGTTGGTTTGGTTTCGCGCACCTTATCGAGTCCGGCTGTCAGCTTGTTGCTTACTGTCGTCATAAGTCTAAAACCTCTTCAATAATTGCTTCTATGTCATTCACGGCACTGGAACCGCGTTTGCCCAGTCGATAAACACTGCAACCTTCCAGTGCAGCACTTCTAAAAGCGGCGCGGCGCGCCAGGCCATTTCTGAGCACCGGGATTTCAAAATCAGCCAGTGCCTCATGCATGGATCGCGAAAGTGCGTTGCGATGATCCTGTTGATTGAGGACCATGTACGCGCGCAGATCAGGATTGCTGACTCGCGCTTCCTGCACGGCGCCCGCCATGCCGATACTTGCCCATACATCCAGAGGGGAAGGTTGTATTGGAATCAGGACCATATCCACGAAAGACAACACACTACGCAGAATGTCCGAATCCAGATGCGGTGGACAGTCGATGAGCACATACCGGTGTGCATCAGATAGATGCTGGATGCGTTCACGCACCTCGCCCGCTACAACGCCTTCGATGTGTGGCAGGTCGCCGTCGTTGCCGCTGACTTTTGCCCAGTGACCGGCTGATTCTTGTGGATCAGCATCCAGCAACACGGTGGTGCCACGTTGGCTGAATCCGGCGCCCAGATTGACGGATAAGGTCGTTTTCCCCGTCCCGCCTTTCTGGTTCACAATGGCAAGGCGCAAGCTGCTCATGAGACTACTTGCCTTCATTCAAGAGGAGTGCGTCGATCTTCTGAGCCAACGCCACCGATTCGGAGCCTATTTTGCTACCGCCCTCGTCCAATGTGACGCTGACATAGGTCTTGCCAAAGCTCAGATTCGGATAATGCTTTACCGATTCGGCAATTTTCGCGACGTTATCCAAAAAAGCGCGCGTCGCGGAATAGCTTTCGAATTCGAATCGTCGACTCAACATCGGTGGCAGATCTTGCCTGGTCCAATCGGGGATCGGATTATCATGTTCCTGCATAATTGTGCTCCTCGGCGCCTCGTGATACGGACAGTACGTACACATCATTCAGGACATATCGCTTAGGGAAGTGCTGATTTATTCAGTCAACCCGGCATCCAAATGTCCTGCCACCACTCCTAGAACGGCTATCAGTCATTCTTAGAGAATGGCTTAATTCATCCTGGAGCAGTTGATGGCATTGCCTTCGGCAGACAGTACGCTCTCAACCTCGCTGTGGACGCGGGCGATGATGTGCGCCGCAACCAGACCGTCACCGACGCGCTCGCACGCATCGGCACCGGCACGAACCGCCGCGTTCACGGCACCGGTTTCGCCACGGACCAGAACGGTGACGTAACCGCCGCCGACAAACTGACGTCCGACCAGACGAACTTCCGCCGCTTTGGTCATCGCGTCCGCTGCTTCAATCGCAGGAACCAGTCCGCGGGTTTCGATCATGCCCAAAGCAATACCTGTAATACCTGTTGCCATTTCTTTCTCCTAACCTAAACGCAATTAATTTCAGTAAATCAAGCAGCTGTGTTCTGCAAAATACTTTCAACTTCGCTGTGGACGCGGGCGATGATGTGCGCCGCAACCAGACCGTCACCGACGCGCTCGCACGCATCGGCACCGGCTCGAACCGCCGCGTTCACGGCACCGGTTTCGCCACGGACCAGAACGGTGACGTAACCGCCGCCGACAAACTGACGCCCGACCAGACGCACTTCCGCCGCTTTGGTCATCGCGTCCGCTGCTTCAATCGCAGGAACCAGTCCACGAGTTTCGATCATGCCCAAAGCAATACCTGTAATACCTGTTGCCATTTCTTTCTCCTAACCTAAACGCAATTAATTTCAGTAAATCAAGCGGCTGCAGTGGTGTTCTGCAAAATACTTTCAACTTCGCTGTGGACGCGGGCGATGATGTGCGCCGCAACCAGACCGTCACCGACGCGCTCGCACGCATCGGCACCGGCACGAACCGCCGCGTTCACGGCACCGGTTTCGCCACGGACCAGAACGGTGACGTAACCGCCGCCGACAAACTGACGTCCGACCAGACGAACTTCCGCCGCTTTGGTCATCGCGTCCGCTGCTTCAATCGCAGGAACCAGTCCGCGGGTTTCGATCATGCCCAAAGCAATACCTGTAATACCTGTTGCCATTTCTTTCTCCTAACCTAAACGCAATTAATTTCAGTAAATCAAGCAGCTGTGTTCTGCAAAATACTTTCAACTTCGCTGTGGACGCGGGCGATGATGTGCGCCGCAACCAGACCGTCACCGACGCGCTCGCACGCATCGGCACCGGCTCGAACCGCCGCGTTCACGGCACCGGTTTCGCCACGGACCAGAACGGTGACGTAACCGCCGCCGACAAACTGACGCCCGACCAGACGCACTTCCGCCGCTTTGGTCATCGCGTCCGCTGCTTCAATCGCAGGAACCAGTCCACGAGTTTCGATCATGCCCAAAGCAATACCTGTAATACCTGTTGCCATTTCTTTCTCCTAACCTAAACGCAATTAATTTCAGTAAATCAAGCGGCTGCAGTGGTGTTCTGCAAAATACTTTCAACTTCGCTGTGGACGCGGGCGATGATGTGCGCCGCAACCAGACCGTCACCGACGCGCTCGCACGCATCGGCACCGGCACGAACCGCCGCGTTCACGGCACCGGTTTCGCCACGAACCAGAACGGTGACGTAACCGCCGCCGACAAACTGACGCCCGACCAGACGAACTTCCGCCGCTTTGGTCATCGCGTCCGCTGCTTCAATCGCAGGAACCAGACCGCGGGTTTCGATCATGCCCAAAGCAATACCTGTAATAGCTGTAGCCATTTCTTTCTCCTTAAAAACAAAGTTTTAATTAACATTCTCAGAAGTTTTGATGATGGTTTCCTCCGCACTCCAGTTATCGATAATTCCGCATATGGTTAAGTCCGTAAGGATGCTCTTATCACCCGTGGCGCTTCGTGCAGCGGAGCCTCCGGTCGTAAAAACCCATTTCCCCGCAGGTACACCGACAGGATCGACCGCTACCGAAATCTTCCCTTTCGTATCTGCCAGCACTCGAAGTGAGCTCCTGGAGAGTCCAGGAATCCGGCGTGTTGCGACCAGTTCAGAAACGACGCACATGATTTCCATCTCAACTCTCCTGCCAGTGATCAATGATTCCGACGATCGTCAGGTCACTCGGGAAATCCTTGCTGCCCGCCGCTTCGCGAGCAGCGGAGCTCCCAACGCAAATGACCCAATCCCCCGGGATGCAACCAATGGCGTCGACAGCAACACTTGGCGTCCCACCGCTCTTTTCTCGAACCACCAGCAAAGGACGGTGACCCAGTTCACGGACGCGATTGGTCGACACAAGCGTTTTTTCCACTCGCATGATCTTCATTTCATAACCCTCGATAGGCCTGGTTCTTTTGGTCGTTATCTGAAACGGTTTCGAGGGCACTCCCGGACTGCTCTGCCTGTACGCTCATGCCGAAAACCAGCAATCCTTTGTCCATCAGTTCCGGATAGCGTGCCGAGATCGCCGCTTTGACCCGGTGGCAGCGTGCCACTGCACGCTCTCTGGCGCCGGGCACCCGATTGTCATAGCGGTAGTGAATGGCTACCGGTACGGGCAAGCCCTTGGCAATGTTCAGCCGCGTGAAGATATTGATACCCACATCCATGTCTGCCGCGCTTTCTTCCAGCGTCTGCATGAAGCTGAAATAGGCAAGGTTGCGCAAATGAACTTCTTCAAAGCCATCACCGACGCTAATAAACCACTCCGCATGACCAACATCCGCATAACGACCATTGTGGTACTGGCAAACGTAGTCGATCTGGGACAAGTTGTTGATAAGCAACTGCTTGATCAAGCGACGCATACCTGTTTCTGGCGCACTGCGCTGGAACTGGCGCGCGGTTTCCTCGACAACGGCATTCAATTTCCACTGTGCTTCGAGCTTGGTCAGATGAGCTGTCTCTTGATACAAGGCCATGTTGTCGATGTAGCAATCCAGACTCATGTGGCCATTGGCATCAGGTACATGAATACGAATGGCATCGTTGTCCGTGTCTACGCCAATCAACAGCGTGGCGACTGAAGCTCCGCAGCAGAAACCGTTTTCAATCGCGGTGCTGAATGCACGCAACCGATCGAGCGCCTCCTGCTTGGCCTTAACATCCGAACTCCCGTGCGCGAGACAGCCTTCATGATCAGGATCCGAACCGCTGAAGTGGTACGCGGCGATCTTGAGATATCGGGTTCCCGAATCGGTGGTCGTCGGCAAACCTTCGCGGAATCGACGCAACTCTGTCGCTTTCCACTGTTTGATGTTCACTTCGACATCGAACAAGGCGCCCGCGTAGAACTGATGCCGTGGTACCGCTTCCTGGGGCAGGCGCAGGATGTAATTGATGAATCCTTTGAGCCGACCATCAGCACAGGCGCTGACATTGACTTCATGAAAACCGCAGTCGATGAAAAAACGGATAACTTCTTCAGCTTCGTTGGAACTGTCCTGTTGCAGGACATCTTCCTGTGCCAGTTTGCAGAACGTCTTCAGCACGCTGCTGCCGTAGAGCTTTTTCATATCAAGCGGAGCGATCCAGGCATTGGCCAGAACCGACTCATCCAGATCAAAGCCCAGACGGTCACGTGCAATTTCCTGCGCGCGGGTTTCAAAGTCTGCTTCTAGCCGCAGTGCAGCAATCTGCTTCAGCGTCGGTACGATGTTTGAAAAGCTTGCTTTGACAAGACATTCATACTCGGCAAGACGCTCGTTCTGCTTCAAGTCGGCCAGTGGATGAGCGCCTGGAGCACACTTCGTGCTGACGCACTCGCCGTATCGATCCTCGGCGAAACCCGGCGGGCAGAAACTGACTCGCTGAGGCCAGTTCGGAATGCTGCTGTGCTGAACAGTCTCTGCTCGAACGGTTGTCGCCAACCCGATCGGGGCTCTCGGCTTAGGCTGACATTTCAGGCGATGGCGGGTATCCATAATGGGCTCCGTAATATCAAATGGTTAGCCGCGTGCGCCGCCAGACATCGTGACCGCTGCACCAGTCATGCTGCTGCCGCTGCAACCGGTGACACGACTTGGCTTGGCTTCCGGCTGCTCAGCCTTGCGGAATTCCCGTGCACTGCGTGATGGACCACTAGGGCGCATCTCGCCACGCCAGGTCGGATTGCGGCGTGCAGCCGACAAACCTTCGGTACCGGTGACCCGGTCGCCACGATCCCAGGCATCGCCTGTGACGTTGCGTTCGCGACCTTCACCGGTAATGCGCTCCGGGCCGCGTTCCTTTGCCTCCTCTGTCATGGCTTCAACAGTGGATTGAACGCCATCGCGGTAACGAAATTCAGGCGTACCTGAAACCTTGCCGGTGGCCCGTGCGAGTGACCCGGTGATTCGATCGGTGCCACCATAGGCACTGCCGGTAATCCGCTGGGTAACGTCTTGAGACGAGTGCGCAGGCGAGACGATAGAAAAGCCGCCAGACTGGGTTTTACGAACAGTATCCGAAGGCGCATCGGTGGCGTTCGTCGATTGACGACTTGCCGGAATCACGTACTGGGCACGCTGCATCCGGTTACTCGCTTCGGTGACTTCCCGGTCTGCGCAAAACTTGGCATATTGATCCGCGCCGATATAGGACGAGCCGGTTACCGGTTTGCACGCGCCGTATTCATCGCCAGTCACGCTGTATGAGCGACCCAGTTGCGTACCTGATACGTTCTGGCCTTTAAGTGTGGGCGATACACCTACTTTTGCAGGCGGCTGATACGGCTGCTCGCGGCAAAAGGAGGAGAATTCCTCGCTACTCAAATAATCTGAGCCGGTAATGCGTTCGCACGCCCCTTTTTCAGAACCGGAGACTTTCGCAGAGCGACCGACGACGGTTCCGCTGACTGTACCGCCCGCACTGGTGTGGGTAATTTCGACTTTCTTCGGCGCAACGTCGGCTTTGGCGCGCAACGCCGTAATATCGGTGTAATCGCTACCGGTGATGACACGACTTGCACCGGTTTCACCGCCTGTAACCTCGACGCTACGATTCAAATCGGTACCGCTGATCTTGTTTTTCAGAGCGGTCATGCCAAAGCCGGATTTTTCATGATGCGGCTCAGGTGATGTTCCGCAGAATGTGCGTGTTTGTTCGGCGGCCAGATATTCGGTACCGGTAACGCGTGAGCAAGTGCCTGTTTCATCGCCAGAAACTTTCTGGCTACGGCCAATCTCGGTGCCCGTTACACGGCCGCCGCGACTTGTGCTGCTCGTACTGACCTTCGCTGGAGATGGTGATGGTTTCGTGGTGCAAAACTCGTTATATTGCTCAGTCCCGATATACTCGGTGCCGGTGATCGTGCGGCAACTACCGGATTCGTTGCCTGTAATGACAGCAGACCGCTCAAGCTGGCTACCGCTGACCTGGGCACCTGATAGCGTTGTGCCGAAATTGACTTTCCTCGGGACACGGCCGCAAGGACGTGCCGGGGGTTTGTTCCCGCGTCCATACAGTGATTGATCGATCCGGCGTTGCTGAGCCGCGGAAATCGGGGCGGGATTTGATACGCGCGGCGTTGTTTTGACTTCTTGAGCCGCTTGATTCCCGCAATTGCAAGCACGCGGTTCGGCACTCGCAGAAGCAGTGCTGGCCTTCTGAGTCGCAACCGACGTGGGGGCCGGAGCAGAAGATGTTTCTGCTACCTTGCTGGCGCTGGTCGGCTTGGCGCTTGGGGTGGGGTTACGCGTTGCCTCGCTTGCTGGCAGGCCTTTTTTACCGTAAAGAGACAGCGCTCTTCTCCGAGCCAACGCGGCATCACGGTTAGAGAGTTTCTCGGAGTTCGTGCTTGTACTATCTTGGTTCATGGATTGATTCCTTATGCTCAGCTGTTAATCATTAGGATTGGGCGTCCACAGAACCCGCCCTTGATTTGGAATATACGGAAGCCGAATCTATATTGATAATTAATAATAATTACCGTAATCATCCATAAAACTTAATAGACGTTTTTTAAACAAACAAAGATAAAGCCAATGAAAATAACCTTTCGCCAGCTGCGCTTATTGGAGTCAGTAGCCCGGAATGCCAGTTTTACACGTGCTTCCGAAGAGCTTCACTTAACTCAGCCCGCGGTCTCGACTCAAATAAAACAACTGGAGCAAGAAGTCGGACTGCCGCTCTTCGAGCAACTGGGAAAAAAGATCTACCTGACCGAAGCTGGAAAGGAAATGTACGAATTCAGTCGCGGCATCGCGCAACAGGTTCGCGACATTGAATCGGTCTTTGACGACATGAAGGGCGTGAAACGCGGCAACTTGTCACTGTCCGTCACCAGTACAGGTAAATATTTTGCGCCGTATCTGCTTGCCGAGTTCGTCAAGCTTCATCCCGGTACGAAAGTCCACCTTAAGGTCACAAACCGCGAAGAACTTCTCGTTGAGTTGCAAGAAAACATACCGCACATGGCGATCATGGGACGCCCGCCCAATAACCTGGAATTGACTTCGCAGTGTTTCATGAACAATCCCTTGGTCGTATTTTCCCGCCCGGATCACCCCTTCGCGAAGGAAAAGAACATTCCCATCAGTCGGTTAATGGAAGAAAACTTTATTCTTCGGGAACGAGGCTCGGGTACACGCAATGCGGTGGAAGACTTCTTCGAACAACGCAACATGCAACTCAACACGTCGATGGAAATGAGCCGAAACGAAGCGGTCAAACATTCCGTCATGGCGGGGTTGGGATTGGGAATCATCTCGCTGCACGCGCTTGAATTGGAACTGGCACTGAATCGGATTGCCATCCTCGATGTCGAAGGCTTTCCGGTCATGAAGAAATGGTATCTGGTTTATCGCACGGGCAAGCGAATGTCACCCATTGCACAAGCATTTCACGATTTCGTACTCAATTCGGCCGAGTCAATTTTGCCAAAACCGGCGGAAATCTTAAGATTTGAAAAGGATCTGAAATAACTTTTATTGAGCAAATTTATTACGGGGAACGTCCCCCCGCAGGTCATTTCGCAGAAATCCTTGATACGATTTCATCCCTTAGGGAAGCGCTGATTTATTCAGTGCTTCCCGCTTGGGGCAGGATGCCCCAACACGAACAAAGACGTAAGTCTTTGATTCGTGAGCGCCATCGCGGGCGTATACCGCGATGAGCGCGCTGATTTATTCCAAGGATGGAATAAATCAGCATTTACTTAGAATTCTCATCCTTGCGATCTTGATCGAATATAGGGCATGCGCGTCAAAATGCTGTGATTTGCTTACGCCTCGATCAGTCGATTCGGTCGATCAGAACGGGGCGACAGGCCGCCAGCAATTCCTCGCCACGCGTGCAGGCCAGCGTGGTGATGAAATCCGCCACCACCGCCGCATCGCCCAATGCACGATGCCGCGCGGCGCAGGAGAGCCCCATCCGCAGCATGACCGCATCCAGATTGTGTCGTCGTTCCTTGGGAAACAGCTGGCGCGATATTTTGACGCTGCATAACACCGGCGAATTGAACCGGATGCCCTCTCGCCGGAACGCTTGCTTCAAGAAACCCAGATCGAATCGGGCATTGTGTGCGATGACGATGTGGTTTTCGAGCCGTTCCAGCAGTGCCCGCGCCCGATGAGCGAACGCCGGCTGATCGGCAACCATCTCGTTCGTGATGCCCGTGAGCGTCGTGATGCGCGCGGGAATGGCACAGCCGGGATGGATCAGGCAGGACCAGTCGCTTTGCGTGCCGTCGGGATGCAGGGTCACGATGCCGATTTCGGTGATGCGATCCCGCTCGGTATGGCTGCCGGTGGTCTCAATATCCAAACAGGCCAGGGGTTGACCCAACTGGGTGATGAAGGCGCCCAGCCGGTCGGTGACTATCGCCGCGTTCATGCGGGCATCGCCGCCAGAGCGAGCGCGGATGAGGGCAAGAGCGCATCGGCCTGGTCGCAGGCGCGAGTAAAGCAGCCGGGACACGGACGACCCTAATCCAACGTATCGCCAAGGCGCGTGTAAAAACCCATTTCGCGCACGCAGACATCCGCCGTAAACGCGCGGCCGATGGCGACCACGGCAATTGTCTTGAGCTGGCGGGGCGCGAAGGGTGTGGCTGTTTTGTAGGGCTCGAAGGCATCGAACGGAAAGTAGTGGTAGTGCGGTTGGGGTTGCGCGTGGAATGTCTGGCGATAAGACTGCCAAGGCAGCCAGAGCCATCGGGTGCGCAGATGCAGGTTATAGGCTTCGCCATTGCCCATGGCGTGGATATACAAACCGGTATAGCCATCGATGTTGACAAGATCGCTAGCCGTCACGGGCCACTTGATCTGGATGAAACCACCTCGATTGGCGAGCGACACGCGGCCGCGCAAACACAGGCCCTGCTCCATTTCGGGGTTCTTCCCGTTTTGGTTCTCCCACGCCATATGTGCCACCGATTCGCCGCCCATCACCCGGTCATCGGCGGTTCGCCAACGATTCACCGTTTGAGGGTCTTCCGCCCGAAACAAAGGCGAGTGCGTCAATGTTTTGTGCGGTGATGTATTCATCGTTGGCTGTCCTTTTCATGTTTTTTATTCGGGTTCGATCGATCGGGCGGCATGCAATGACGAATGCAGTCTAACGGCTGCACCAAAACTTCCGCAATGTTATAGACCATGTACCCCCCAAGGTTCCATCCGGCTGTGTGGCGTCATTGAAGGATTCGTCGATTTTTTAGATCAAAGTACCGCTTCGAGAATTTTCAGAAAAACATGCTAAATTGATAGATAGTTAACCATTCAAGACGACGAATTTCCCGATAGGGCTCCCAAACGGTGACCCGAACAGCAACTCCGGGAACATTGACCCATCGGGGAGCAAACGAGCGTCCGGAAATGGGTTAACTGAACAATGAACAAAAATTATGAGCGAGTCTCTGTGAGATCGGGTTTTTTCGCTGCTCAGCGCAACAGTGGAATCAGACGGTCGGCAGGTACGCAAAGCCCACGGACAGAACCTGTCTCAGGTTGAGGCCATGCCCCATCCTGAGCAACTGAATCAACCGGAGCCCCCATGGCCAGTGCCCAATTACGTTCAAAAATCGATATCCGCCCCGCCCTCACCCTGTTGATCACCGCCAGTCTGATGCTGGGCACGGTGAACGCCCGGGCCGAAACCGCTCCCGGCAAGAAAATGCCGCCGCCGATCGTGCCCATCGAATCGGTCAAAACGGCATCGGTGACGATCGATCAGACATTCAGCGGCGTCACCCAAGCGGAGCGACAGGTCGACGTCCGTGCCCAAGTGTCCGGAATTTTGAAAACCCGCGCTTACGTGGAAGGCCAGAAAGTCGATAAGGACACGCCGCTGTTCGTCATTGACGATAAACCCTATGTGGCCGCTTTGAACGAAGCGATCGCGAATCAGTCTTCGGCCGAAGCCGCCCTTAACTCTGCACAACGCAACTGGAATCGCATCAAGACCCTCTTCAGCAAGGGTGTCGCCAGTGTCAAAGAGCGCGACGATGCCCAGTCGGCATTAGAGATGGCACAAGCCGCGGTCAAGGTGGCGCAGGCCAAGCGAGTGGCCGCCAAGATCAATGTCGACTATACAAGAATCAATGCGCCGATCGCCGGAATCGCCGGCCGCCGCACGGTCGCAGTGGGGAATCTTGTCAACGTCGGAGACAAACTGACGCAAATCGAGGCTATCGATCCGATTCAAGTCATCCTCACGACCTCGGCCGATAACCCCTACGCCGACAGCCCCGCGCTCAAGCCCGGACCGAACCACCCCATCCCGGCGACACTGCTGTATGGTGCCGACGGTAGCAAACGGGTGGAGGGCCAGTTGAACTATCGAGCGGTCAGCATCGACCCCAACACCAACAGCATCACGCTAAGGGGGATTTTTCCCAACCCCGATCAGACGCTTCAACCCAATGAATACGTTCGGGTGAACGTTGCGGTGGACAAACTCGACGCGGCGCTGATCGTTCCGCAAACAGCACTCACCAGTGGCATTCGCCCCGGCAGTCATGCGGTGTATACCGTGGACAGTCAAAACAAAATCACCTTGACACCGGTCGAGCTCGGCCCGATGAGCGACCAAGGGCAAGTGATCAAATCCGGATTATCCGCAGGACAGCGGATCGTGACCGACGGCCTGGTCAAATTACGTCCCGATATCGTGGTTGAACCCTACAAAGCCGGTAAAGAGAAATCCGTTAAAAAATAACGACAACCTCAGCCGCCCTTTGACCGAGACGCACTGGACAATCCCTTATGATTTCGACCTTCTTCATCAACCGACCCATTTTCGCCACAGTGCTCGCAGTGGTGATCACGCTCGCTGGCGCGGCGGCATTCACCGGGCTACCGGTTGAGCAATACCCCCAGATCGTGCCGCCCGACGTTCAGGTGACGGCCACCTACAACGGGGCCGATGCCGCCACGATCGCCGAATCGGTCGCCGCGCCCCTAGAGCAACGCATCAATGGCGTGGACAACATGTTGTACATGTCTTCGAACAGCTCCGATGCGGGCACGATGGCACTGACCGTCACCTTCGCCAACGGCACGGACCCCGATCAGGCCACCATCGATGTCAACAATCGCGTGCAGCAGGCTCTGTCTCAGTTGCCGCAGGAAGTGCGTGATCAAGGCGTGGTGGTGCAGAAAAAGAGCAATGCGATCTTGATGGTCATCACCCTGCTCTCGGAAAAGGGCCAGTTCGACACCAAGTTCATTTCCAACTATGCGCTGCTGAACATCATCGATGAAATCAAGCGCATCAAAGGGGTGGGCGACACCCAATTGTTCGGCGCACAGGATTACTCCATGCGCATCTGGCTCGATCCGGCCAAACTCGCGCATTTCAAGCTGACACCGACCGATGTCGGCAATGCCATCAAGGCGCAGAGTGCCCAGTTCGCCGCAGGCAAATTCAACGATGCACCGAATGATTCGCGCTCTGGCTTTACCTATACCATTACCGCCGACGGCCGGTTCACCGATGTGGACCAGTTCCGCAACATCATCCTGCGGGGCAACCCAGACGGCGGCACGCTGCGCCTGAAGGATGTCGCGCGTATCGAATTGGGCTCGAAATCTTACGGCTTCAATGCCACCTTCAATGGCAAGCCCACCGTGCCGATCGGTGTCTTTTTGGCGCCGGGAGCCAATGCCCTGGAAACTGTCGCGGCCATCCGCGACCGGATGCAAGAACTCCAGACCCGCTTCCCGGGCGACCTCGCCTACAAAATACCGCTCGATACCACCGACTTTGTGCGCATCTCGATCAAAGAAGTGCTCAAAACGCTGCTCGAGGCGATGGTTCTGGTCGTTCTGGTCATTTTCGTCTTCCTACAAAAACCACGGGCGACCCTGATCCCGCTGATCGCCATCCCGGTCGCCCTCATCGGTGCATTGGCGGGCTTATTCCTTTCGGGCATGTCGATCAATCTGTTGACGCTCTTCGGCTTTGTGCTGGCCATCGGCATCGTGGTCGATGATGCGATCATCGTGATCGAGAACGTGGAGCGTTTGATGCGCGAGGAGATGCTCAGCGCCCGCGATGCGGCCATCAAGGCCATGCATCAGGTGACCGGCCCGATTGTCGCGACCACCCTCGTGCTCCTTGCCGTATTCATTCCGGTAGCGTTCATTCCGGGGCTATCGGGGGAAATGTATCGTCAGTTCGCGATTGCCATATCGATCTCGGTGGTGTTGTCCGCCGTCGTGGCGCTGACATTGACCCCGGCCATGACCGCCGTGCTTCTCAAAAAACATGAAGACAAGCCGCCCGCCCTGCCCTTTCGTGTATTCAATCGCGGTTTTGGCAGCCTGACGAATGCCTACATGGGTCTGGTGCATTTCTTTCTCAGGGCCTGGCCACTGGGCTTGATGCTGTTTGCCGGGGTGATTGTTGCCGCTCTTTTCCTGTTCCGTCACTCGCCAACGGGCTTGATTCCGAATGAAGATCAAGGGTTTTTCATTTCGATCATCAAGTTGGCACCGGGCGCCAGTCTTGATCGGACCAGCACCGTGCGCAATGAACTGAGCGACATCATCACCCGCGATCCGAACGTCTATTCTACCGTCGCCTTCGCGGGACGGGATTTACTGGCCGACACCTCGCGGCCCAATGCGGGCGTCGCCTTCACACGCTTGAATCCTTGGGATGAACGCCCCCTGGCCAGCCAGAGCGTCCAAGCCGTCGCGCAGAAAATTACCGGCGAAGCACGGCATATTCCGCAAGGACAGGTCTTCTCGTTCGTTCCGCCCGCGATCCGTGGCATTTCCACGACCGGCGGCTTCGAGCTGTACCTGCAAAACCGGGGCAACGGTGGCCTTGATGCGTTGAATACCGCCGCAAAAAATCTGATTGCCGCAGCCAACAAACGGCCGGAACTGGCCGGGGTGCGCACGACTTTTGAATTCAATATTCCGCAGTATCGAGCGGTGGTGGATCGGGATAAAGCCTATGCGCTCGGCGTGCCGGTCAAGGATATTTTCACGGCGATGCAATCGACCTTCGGCATGGGCTACATCAACGACTTCACCCTGTTCGGACGCAACTTTCAGGTCAACCAGGCCGCGGATACGCCCTATCGCGTGTCGCCGGACGATCTGCAACAGGTCTATGTCCGCAGTGCAAACGACGGGCTCATTCCGGTAAGCTCACTGGTCACACTGCACCAGACCAGCGGGCCGGATGTGGTCAACCGTTTCAATATTTTCCCGGCCGTGAAAATCCTGGGTAATCCCGCACCCGGCTATTCATCGGGCCAGGCGCTCAAAGCCATGCAGGAAGTGGCCTCAAGCACGCTTTCGCGCAATTTCCAACTGGGCTGGATCGGGGCGGCTTATCAAGAACTGTCCGCGGGCAAATCGGGAGCAATCGCATTTGGTCTTGGCATTATCATGGTGTTTTTGATCCTGGCCGCCCTGTACGAACGCTGGACGCTCCCGCTGGCGGTCATCACAGCCATCCCCTTTGCCGTGCTGGGCGCACTGCTGGCGAACTGGATGCGCGGCCTTGATATTGATGTGTATTTTCAGGTCGGCCTGCTCGTCTTGATTGCCATGTCGGCCAAGAATGCGATTTTGATCGTCGAATTCGCCGCCAAAATCCATGCCGAAGGTAAAACGATTGCCGAAGCTGCCGTGGCCGCCGCCCGCATCCGGTTCCGCCCGGTGATCATGACCTCGATGGCGTTCATACTGGGCGTGCTGCCACTGGCATTGGCCAGCGGCGCGGGTGAAGGCGCCAGACACGCTCTGGGTACCGGCATCGTCGGCGGCATGATCTTCGCGACCTACATCGCCATTCTGTTCATCCCGATGTTTTTCGAGCTCACGCAAACCTTGAGTGAAAAGGTCAGTCGGCGTAAAAAACCACAGGCCGCCAAAACCCAAGGAGCATCCACCGACGAATCCGCATGATCCTATTAAGGTATAGAACCCGGATGACGGCAGGCATTCGAGAATTAAATTAACCGGGAGCGAAAACAATCATGGACCCTATCGCGCAAGAATCGTCTTCTCAGCCGCCATTCGCATCCGCTATTGCAGCCTGGGATACGCCCCGGTTTGCAGCGACTTTGATCGACACGTTGACCCGACTGGGTGCTCGATTTCTGCCACTGCAAAAAGGCCTCACCCAAGGCAGCGTGGCGCTGGATGACGACCTGATGGTGCGCGTACTGCACACCGAAGCGCAGGGGGATCATTTGCTCGTGCGTTTGAGTGTCCAGTACACCAGCATTATTACAGGCTGCAGCTGCGTCGATGATCCGACGCCCGAAAACATCCTGCCTGAATATTGTGAACTGGAATTGATCATTGACCGCCAGAACGGTACGGCCAAGGTGGAATTGCTTTAATCAGCCGGGACGTTTGAATTCCGAACGGGCTTTTTCCACCGCATTTCGAGTGATGCATCCGTACACATGGTCATTGACCATCCCCATCGCCTGCATGAAAGCGAACAGGGTCGTCGGACCGACGAACTTCCAGCCCAGCGTTTTCAGATCCTTGGACAAGGCAATGGCTTCAGGGCAAGTCGTCACCGTTTGCGGTTCAGGCAATTGAATCGGATCGGGTTCATAACGCCAGAAAAAAGCAGACAACGAGCCGTAGTTTTGCACCATTTCAATTGCCCGCCTTGCGTTATTGATCACGGCTTCGATCTTGCCCCGATGTCGCACAATGCCCCGATTGCACATCAGCTTGGCAACGTCTTGCTCGGTAAATTGTGCTACTCGATGAAAATCGAAATCAAGGAACGCATCTCGAAATGCCGGGCGTTTCACGAGGATCGTGCGCCAGCTCAAACCGGCCTGAAACCCTTCCAGACAGACCTTTTCGAATAACCGGACATCATCATCGACAGGGAAGCCCCATTCATTATCGTGATATTCCGGAAACTCGGGTGCAGCAGCACACCAGGCACAGCGAGGACGCCCATCGTGGTCGGTTGTCAGCGTAGGTGGTAAATCCATGGTTCACCCGATAACGGTAAGAAATATTCATCGTGTGTGGAGGGATGGAACAGACGATTCAGGGAGCAGTCGTTTTCACTGCATTTGTACCCGTCGATGTAACGGGCTGCACGGTGGTATCCGGAATCGAGGCTGGTACAACAACAGATTCGGGTGCAGGCGAAGCGGATGTCGATGATGGTGTGGGTGCCGTCTGCGTCGATTCGTGGGTTGGCGTTTGCGTCACGATGGGAGCCGCAGAGGAATCCGGAATGGCAGTCGGCTCGGGTATAACTGGTGTTGTCACCGGGCCGCTACTGGATGCTGGCACCGATGTGGACTCGATCGCGGGGAGAGGCGCAGGTGCCGTTTCCACTGAATTCTGAACAGGAGACGGATTCACGACAGGAACCGGGGATGCACTCGGAACGGGAGCAGATCGGGACGTGGCTGGTGCTGTCGCCAGATCACCACTGGTTTGGGGTTTGGGTGTGGGTTCAGGTGTAGGTTCAGTGGCGGGAACGGCCGGTGCCGCAGGCGCGGCTTCTGTCGGCGGAACCGGTGTGGTCATCGATGGGAGCACAGGCACTACCGACGTCGGCAGCTCGTCCTCCTTGTGCTTTGACTGGATTTCAACACGTACATTGACGAGGTTCTTTTCCACAGACTCGAAAAACCGCTGATAGAAAACCCGATCCGTAATGGTCTCGTTGGCCACTTTGACCATGGAATCGACCGTTTGCCCAATCGGCAACGAAACCGATCCCAATATGGAAACACCGACACTCGCCGAGCTGGACGCCTTTTTCAGGTCATAGGTCGAGTTCACGCCATTGGCGTAAATCGTACTTCCCGTCGAATCGGACAGACAGACGATATTCATTTCTATGAACGAACTGCGATTACCGTCAATCCGATAGGCCTTACGCCCCTTGAAACTGCCTTTGCTGCTGTCTCCATCAATAATGTAACCGTCACCAAGCAGCGTCCGTTCAGCCGCAGAACAGGCAGCAGCGGCGCCATCTGGCACGTGTTTTTGATAGGGGCTGTCGCTCCCGAAGCTATCGCTCGAATAAAAGGGCACCGTGGGCGAGGAAGAACAGCCCGAAAGCGCGAACAGCGCGGGCACAAAAGCAAGAACAACAATTGGTCGAAGCAGACGCAGGAGTTTCATGAAGGGTAGGAGTACGACAAGGGTGTGCGATTGAAAAAGCCACAGCGAGGCATGGTATCACGCAAAAAGATTGCGGCAATCAGTAACTTGAGGCCATTACCCCGGAGCCATCTGCATTTCGCGAAGCGCGGCTGAGGGAGTAAAAACTGTCTCTATTTTCAGATAACCCCATTGCCATTCAGACATTATTTACTGCATGGACGGCGCAGACCAAAACGCGGGGCATCAAACCGAATTCGTCCCTGGGAAGGTCTGCACAAATGCACACATCTTCAAGGGTACTGCGAAAAACCCCAAGGATAAGGTTTTCAAGGCTACATCAAGTAAAGCAACCCCCAGATCAAATAAAAATAGACTTTTATTATCAACATTTTGGAGCAATGTTTGCTTTGTACACTTTTGGTTACACTTGATTAACCAAATGTTCCTGTTTTTGATACACGGTCCATCTTAACCTTGCTATGAACCTCAAGCAGGAGAACGCAGCATGAACACTTTTCCATTCAATCATTACGCAGCTGTCCTGAAACGGACCGTCTTGCTCGGTATTGCTGGTGTCAGTTTGGGCTTGGGTGGCTGCGCGGTTTATCCCGCAGGTTACGGTTATGGCTACACCAGCGAAACTGTCGTTACCGGCCCGGTGGTTCGTTACGCAGCGCCACCACCACGCGTTGCGGTGGGAATCGCTCCGTTCGCAGGCGCGCTCTGGGTCCCTAGAAACCGAGTATGGCGTGATGGATGGTATTCGCATCGTGGCTACTGGGCGCGCCCGCCCTATCCTCGGGCAGACTGGGGGCACGGACGCAGACATCGTGATCACGACGACTGGCACCGGCGTGATGGACGCTGGCATTGATTGCCCAACACCTCTGTGCACTCAATCAACAGGAAGGAAAGCAAAATGAAGCAAACACACAATCAAAAAAACCCATCGGTACAGCGTTTACGCAAAATCGGGCTCATGGCCGGTTTGCTACTCGGCGGTCTAGGCTTCAGTGGCTATGCCGCAGCCGCCCCGGCTGAGATCGTGCTGGCACCGGGTTATTCGGCTGGAATCTTTATTGGGATCAATCAAGGTCGACCGATGCCACCGCCGCGTCATGAAATAATCGGGCGAGCGCCATTCCACGGCGCCTTATGGGTTCCGGGGCACTGGGAATGGCGCAATCGCTGGGTATGGAATCGAGGCGAGTGGGCACATCGTCATCACCACTATCGTGAGCGGGCGTACTGGGCGCCACGGTATCCGATGTACCGCGAGGGCCGAGATGACAGAGGGTACGATGGACGTCGCCATGATCATGGCCCCGGTCGGTATGATGATGATCGACGCGACTACCGTCACTGATTTATCTCGAAACAATCCGCAAGACTGAACCACATCAAGCAAAAACCGGACTAAACTCCGCTGCGACGTTTTCGAAACTCAATTCGACGTCGCTACGGAAAATTATTTTTATTACCTTATCCGGCAACAAAAGGAAATTTTCTTGCGCATTCGGCCCGCAATATTTTCACCAGACAACCAACCGCTAAGAGTCAAAAGCGCGATTTTGGGCTTGGCCATTGCATTTGGCTCGCTTGGTTTTTCGAACGTTTACGCGAATTCGTTTGATGATCCCTTCGGGGTGAACACCCACCTGCCCACGCACCCGGGTAAAGAGGCCGCGCAACTGGCGGATCTCTATACCATTCCCGCCCCGAAGACCGTTCAGAAGCAACAGATAGATACAAGGCACGAATACTCACTTGCCGAACTGACCGCGCTTGCCCTGTCAAACAATCCCCAGACCCACTCGGCGTGGGCCAGTTTGCGTGCCCAGGCGGCCAGCGTGGGTATTTCTGAAGCGGCCTGGCTGCCCAAATTGACGTTGAACGCCTCGGCACAACAATCTCAATCGACCACATCCACCGGTTTTAGTATCCCTACTCAGCGGATATTTGCGCCCAATCTGAGCTTGTCCTGGTTGCTGTACGACTTCGGCCAGCGCGAAGCAGGGATTGCAGCGGCAAAAGCCGGTCTTGTGGCGGCACGATTCGCCAATGACCAAACGCTGCAAACCGTACTGGCCAATGTTGCCGCGGCCTATTACCAGTCGTTAGCGGATCGGGTGCTGGTCGACGTCGACAAACAATCGGTGAAAACGGCCCAGAAGGCACTGGATGCGGCTCAGGCCAGATACCGCTCCGGGCAGGCCACCATCAGTGATTTGTATCAGGCAAAAGCCGCACTGGCGCAGGCGCAGGGGACGCTGGCAACAGCCGAACAGACCCGACTCCAGAACGAGGGCGCGCTGGCCAGTGCCGTCGGCTTGCCTGTCGACACACAGTTAAGACTCGCCCCTTTGCAAACCCGCATCGATCCCAATCTCGACGCAAATGTAAAATCACTGCTGCAACAGGCGATTGCACAAAATCCGAACTTGCAGAATGCGCAGGCACAGGTGGCACAGGCCCGAGCCACGCTCGATCAAACCGAAAGAGCCGGCATGCCCAGTATTTCGCTGGGCGCCAATCAAGGTCTGCGCTTCCAGCAGAGCCTGGGCCGGACCCAAACCAACAGCATCGGCTTAACGCTCTCCGTGCCGCTGTTCACCGGTTTTGACCAGCACTACCAATCGGCACAGGCGCGCGCCAAGCTGGCAGAAGCAGAAGCCAACCGCGACACAACCTACCAATCGACCGAACTGGCGGTGTGGCAGGGCTATTACGCCTTCCGTGGTGCAGTGGTTGCGATTCCCAGCGCACGTGTCCAGGTTGAAAATGCCAGCGAGGCGCTCAAGGCAGTTCAGGCACAATATAAGGTCGGTTACGCCACGATTCAGGATCTTTTGACAGCTCAGTCCACGCTGGCAACGGCCGAAGTCACACTCGCCCAGAACGCATTGAATGCCTACACTGCGCTCGCCAAACTCGGCGCCGCCATCGGCCAACTCGGCAC
>NZ_JAQTTX010000041.1 GCF_028710545.1 Halothiobacillus sp.
GTGGTCTACACCCAGCAGCCGATTTCCGCGGAGAACCTGAACAATCTGCAAATGGCGGTCATTTCCGTGTTTGAAGATGCGCGCGTCGAACAGCTGGCCATCAACAAATTTCCGGGCTTGCGCCAAGTTTGGGCCCAATTTCACACCATACCGGCCACACAGGGCAACACGCTCGGGGACTACCTGAATCGAATCGCCCGCGCTCTGCTGGACCCGAAGTTCGTCGATGATCATCCGCTGGTGGCACGTGCGCGTGAGCTGTTCGCCGCCGAACAACACCACCTGGAAGACAATCAGTTCTCGTGGGATAACGGCGTTATTCTCGCTCATGAATTGATGTCCTTGCGGATTCCGTTCCAGCAGCGGACCGATGTCCTGACCGCTCCGTACCGTGACGACAACCGTTACTTCTGGGCGTTCGAGGAATTCGATTTCGACAAGGCGGCCGAGGCCGGTTACGACAAGGTTCAGACCGTTCGCAAGCAGGTTTCCGTCATGGAGATGGTCAACGAGATCGACAGCGAATTGATCGACGACAACCCGCAGGAAGTCTGGGTTCTGGGCACGGAACTGTTCCCCTACGAAGATCACGGCATCAGCTACAACGAGATGGAAGGCAAGGAACCGGTTTCCGCGCCCTACCACTACAGTGAATGGGATTACCAGATTCAGCATGAACGGCCAAGCTGGGCCACCGTGCTGGAAAAGCGCCCCAAATTCGGTGAGCTCGAGGTCATTGACGATATTGCCGCCCGCTACAAGCGCGAGATCAGCCGCATGAAGTTCCTGCTCGATGCCATGCAGCCACAGGGCGTGCAGCGCATTCGCAAGCTCGAGGACGGCGACGAGGTCGACATCAACGCCGCCATTCGTGCCATGATCGATATCCGCATGGGGAACCAGCCTGATCCACGCATCATGATGCGTTCGGTCCGTAAAACCCGCGATATTTCCGTGATGGTACTTCTCGATTTGTCCGAGTCGACCAATGACAAGGTCGCAGGGCAGGATTACACCGTGCTCGATCTGACGCGTCAGGCCTGCGTGCTGTTGGCCGATGCCATTGCCAAGATCGGCGACCCGTTTGCGATTCACGGCTTCTGCTCCGATGGGCGCCATGATGTCGAATACTATCGCTTCAAGGATTTCAACGAGTCCTATCACGACGAGGCAAAGGCCAAGCTCTCGGGAATGACCGGTCAGCTTTCAACTCGCATGGGGGCTGCGATCCGCCACGCCAGCCACTACCTCAAACAGCAACGCTCTACCAAGAAGCTGATGCTCGTGATCACCGATGGTGAACCGGCGGATATTGATGTCCGTGATCCGCAATACTTGCGTCAGGACACCAAGAAGGCGGTTGAGGAAGCGGCGCGTAGTGGCGTCATCACCTACTGCATGAGCCTTGACCCGCGCGCGGATCAGTATGTCTCACGCATCTTCGGCGCACGTAACTACATGGTGGTCGATCACGTCGAACGACTGCCTGAGAAGCTGCCGTTGCTGTATGCTGGCCTGACGCGATAATTCGCGCTGCTTAAGTAAGCTCTGAATAACGCCATCCTGGCGTTTTCAGAGGGCGAAAATCAAAAAGTGTGATTTTTGATTTTCTTCATGAACGATCACTTAAGTGATCGTTCATGGCGGCACATCCCTGTGCCGCCATGAACCTCTGATTTAATCAGAGGTTCCTTAACTTTTTTCGAGTAACGCATGAACCAGAAAACCTATGTCGGCATTTATAACGATGAACAGGGCGGCATGACCCATATCGCCAAAGTCATCCGGGATGCATGGGTATTTGATCTGATTCCTGAAACAGAGACCTGCGAGGGTTGGCTACCTGCGCAGATCCAGGTTCTATACGAAAAAGTGTATGCCGCCTGGGAACCCTACGCCCATCTGCCAAGCCGCCTGCCGCCAGAGTTGCAAGCCAAATTCATGCGCATCAATGAAGAAGCCATCGCACGTGGTCGCAGCAAAGGCTGGGATCCTGAACTGGGGGACGACGACTGAGTTTGCCACTGGTGCGCTGAACGCTCATGCCTTCATATGATTCGGTTTAGGAGTCTGTCGGACTTTAGGGAACCTCTGATTGAATCCTTCGTGGCCGAGACGGTCTTTTGAGGGATGAGTCGCAAGGCGCGGCGCGAAACGGGCTTGCGCCAGCTTAATGCGAAGCAGGCGCAAGCCCGCGTTAATGGTTATTCCATTCGTGAGCGGCGCAACACAGCGGGCTTACGCCAGCTCCGCGTAAAATCGCCCTCAAAAGCCCGTCCCATGCGGGTTGCCGCCCAAAAGCCGCAACACTTCGTTATCGGCCTTGGCATCGTAGCGTAAACTACGACCTGCGGCCTCTGCCTCGTTTTGCGGCTTTTGGATCAGCAACTCGGCGGGCTTCGCCAGCTTAATGCGGAGCAGGCGCCAGCCCGCGTAGCACGAGGGATTCAATCAGAGGTTCCTTAGGAATCGTAGCGAAAATCTAGCTGGGCGAGTGCCGCTTTTGCTGGGTAATAGCGGAGGCTCTAGAATCAAGCATCAAAAAATAACCACCACAAACAAACCGAACGATGGCTCTGGTTGTTCGGTGGTGGGTGGTGGTGACAGTCCTTCGGCTCCTGTGGTCGATCAACCACCCGAACAAGCGGTGCCGACCAGCCCGCCGACCGGGATGACGGCTGAACAGGTTTCGCAAACGGCTTCTTGGGAAGAAAAATTGATCTTTCCCAATGGGTTACGGGATCGTGATAAAACCGCAATCATCAGTCACTTGAAACGCTGCCCTGCCGTGCAAAGGCAGGCAGTTGTTGATGAATTAGCGGCGCAACTGAATAGTGTGAAGGCACCCTCGGGGTATGTGCGCAAGCTCGTGGATTGCGCGCTCAGCGGTGAATTTATCCCCGATGCGGACAACATCACCTTGGCTGAGGCGCGTGAACGCCGTAAAAACGATTTCCAAAGCCCATTGTCCACTCGAAGACCCGCACCATCTGAATCGGTGCGTGCAGAAATTGAGCGCCTGACCGCCGAAATGGTGGCAGCACAACGTGCAGGAGATTTCAAACGGTACAGCAGGCTTGGGGCCCAGGTTAGTCGTTTTAACTTGCAGGCCGTATAGCGTGGGTCTATAAGAAATAACCTTCGCTTTATGGGCATGTAATAGCTACCGCATGGATAGCTATTGAATACCTAACGAATACCTTTTAGAGTAGAGACTTCAATCCAACCACCGAAGTGAGATCAACATGGCTAAAGAAGTGCAAATGTCGATCAAGATGGAGCCGGAACTTCGCGAGCAGTTCATGGCCGTCGCAGCAAACCGCCATCGACCAGCCGCTCAAATCATCCGTGATCTGATGCGCCTTTACATCGCTGACAGCAAAACCCCCAACGCACTAACCGCCGAGACGCTTCGTAAGAGTGATCGAGGTGAAGATGTTTTTTACGCTGCCAACTCGACAGAATTGTTCAGGCAGTTGGATATTTGATGCGATCATCGAGCTATTCCGGTCAATTCAAGCGCGACGTGAAGTTAACAAAAAAGCGCGGCAAAGATATGGAAAAGCTGCGCGTCATTATTGAACTTCTGTTGTCTGACCAACCACTACCGCCAGAGCTTGGCGACCATCCGCTAAAGGGAGACTGGAAGCCAAGGCGCGATATTCATATCGAACCCGATTGGCTACTAATTTACTACATCGATGATGATGTAGTTCGCTTTGAACGTACCGGTACACATTCCGATCTTTTCGGCAAATAAACCTTCGCTTTTGATGGGGGTAATGTCGTTCTGGTTGAGTACCAAGACTATTACTGAGAGGCGCCCCCATGAGCATGTACAACCCACCGAACCCCGGTGAAATTTTAAGGGAAGATATTTTAACCTGATTGAGTATAACCATAACCCAAGCCGCACAGCAGTTGGGAGCAACTCGTGCCGTCTTGTCACGCGTGTTTAATGGACATGCGGCTATATCCCCGGAAATGGCTTCGCCGATCGAGCGCTGGCTGGGGGTGGAGCATGGCGGTCGCGCTGAATTGTGGGCGGGGATGCAACTTGACCACGATATGTGGCGGGTCCGACAAAAAGCCATTCAATCTGAGGTAACTCACGTTTACCCACCCCGCCCTCACAAAGCCAATGGTGGCAAGCTGACACTGATGACCACGTAACCTCTACTTTTAGACACCGCTAAAAATGGGGGGGATTACCCTTTCTTTTAAACCACCCAATCCAGTGCTAGACTCGTGATCACGTCTTCGGGGCGGGGTGAAACTCCCCACCGGTGGTATGTCCATCAATTGGGCGAGCCCGCGAGCGCTTGCGATTTCGCAAGGTCAGCAGATCTGGTGCGATGCCAGAGCCGACGGTTACAGTCCGGATGAAAGAAGATGTCGATATCCGTGCAGGATCGGGAAACCGATACCTGCTCACGGATGTTTGCGCTTGCCCTGAAACGTTTTATCGCCATTTTATTTTTAGCGAGGAGCGTTTCATGTTCACACAAACCCAAGTTCACTCTGAACACACCACCCACTCCCATTCACTTTTAGATATACGCATAGGAGAAGCCTTTGCGGCCATGAGACAAGGGCGGCCAGTCATCCTGATTGATGACGAAGATCGCGAAAATGAAGCCGACTTGATTGTTGCCGCAGAAAAATTAACCGTATCCACCATGGCGCTGCTGATTCGTGAATGCAGTGGCATTGTTTGCCTTTGCCTAACAACTGACATGGTAGAAAGGCTCGAACTCCCCCCCATGGTTTCACTCAACGAAAGCCGATTTAGTACAGCGTTTACAGTATCAATAGAAGCACGTCATGGAGTTACGACCGGTGTTTCCGCATCGGATCGTGTCACAACCATTCAGGCAGCGATTTCTAACGTAGCCAAACCAGAGGATTTGGTACGACCGGGACATGTATTCCCACTACGTGCCCACGCCGATGGTGTTCTAGGACGCCGCGGACATACAGAAGGTGCCGTCGACTTGGCTCGCCTTGCTGGACTGACTCCCGCCGCCGTGCTTTGCGAACTTATGAATCCTGATGGAACAATGGCGCGTGGGTCTGACATAACTGCATTTGCAACCGAGCATGATCTCCCGGTTATTTCTATCGCGGACTTGATCAATTATCGGAGAATAAACCGGCCATCATTATGTTTATATTCATGAACAATTCCCTAATCAATGCTTCAGATTAAAGGGGCGATGAATCTACGCATCAGCCCTTTGATACATTGGTATCACGAGTTAACGTGATACCGATTTTTGTCATATATTATTGATTTCAATATCCACCTGTTTTCTCACTTCTGGATTTTTCTGCATGATTTTCGTGGCATTGAGTTGATCGTTCCAATCTTTCCCCATCCTTGGTTTTTATTTTGTCGCTGCGGGGTTAACCTCCAAAACCCGTTGATGGTAATTATCACCCACTTTATCTAAATCGATCGAAGGTGGAATGGCGCGAAGACGGTTGATTTCTGATGCGTCGAATTTCCCGGAACGAATTAAACTCGAATGCGATTCAAGCTCCGAGCTTGTCGCATGGCCGCGCTTCGGCAAGATCGGCACGCGATGAATCGCGGATAAATCTGGCCGGATCAATAGGCGCACTTTCACTTCTAACTTGATTCTTTACTTCTGAAAGGCAGCACATCTCCCTGCTTCTTTTCGTATTGCATCCGATTGACCTCCTGAAGCAAGGCTTCATGCACGGCCGATTCAAGGCGCGACATCAACCCCGGGCCTTCTTCCGTGTAAAACATCGCCTCAAAAGGCACTGCCTCATCAATCGCAGTGCGTGATTGGGGACGGAACTTCTGCCAGGCCACCTCGATCAGATGTTTCTTTTCACCGTCGACGAACACCCACTCTTCGGCATCGAGAATGGCCAGAAACTGCATACTGCGAATAGGTAGAAAGACCACACCATCGGGATTTTTCGCCAGCAGGGTGTGCCCCATGTTGTAGGTTTGCGCTCGCAGGGTTCGTGACACGGACGACACGGCTTCATCACGATACAAAGAGATTTCCATCACGCACCCTCCCGTTCAGTGGTTGTCCAATCCGAAAATGAAATGCTCATGCTCGAATAACCAATTCCTGTTAGAGTTTAGCCCGAAATTTACGCCAGAAATGGCCCCGACAGAGCCTCTTCATGCTGACTTACCCCAATATCGATCCCGTCGCCCTGTCCCTTGGTCCACTGAAAGTACATTGGTACGGTTTGATGTACTTGGTTGGCTTTGTCGGTGCCTGGGCGCTTGGGCGCTACCGCGCCGCCAAACCCGACTGGCCACTGAGTCCATTACTGGTAGATGACCTGATTTTTTACGGTGCGCTTGGGGTTATATTGGGTGGCCGAATCGGCTACATGGTGTTTTATCAGGCGCCAGAGCTGATTCACCATCCCTTGACCATTTTCCAGGTCTGGGACGGCGGCATGAGCTTTCACGGTGGGTTGATCGGCGTCATGACCGCCATGGCCTTGTTCGCCCGCAAATACAAACTGCACTTCTTTACCTTGATGGACTTCATTGCGCCACTGGTACCGATCGGCCTGTTCGCCGGGCGTATCGGCAATTTCATCAATGGTGAATTGTGGGGCAAGGTAACGACGCTTCCCTGGGGCATGGTCTTCCCGACCGGCGGCCCGTTGCCAAGACAGCCTTCCATGCTTTATGAAGCCTTTGCCGAAGGGATTCTGCTGTTTTTGATCCTTTTCTTCTTTTCAATCAAGCCGCGGCCGCGCATGGCCATTTCAGCCGTGTTCCTGATTTTCTATGGCACATTCCGTTTTCTGGTTGAATTCGTGCGCGAGCCCGACCCGCAGCTCGGCTACTTGTGGGGCGGCTGGCTCACCATGGGGCAAGTTCTTTCGTTTCCCATGATTCTGATTGGCTTCGCCCTGTTGTGGTATGCCTATCACAAACACATCATGGATCGACCACTCAATGCGCCTACTGTTTCGGAGAAAAACAAATGAAGCAATACCTCGATTTACTTCAGAAGGTAATGGAGCACGGCGTTGATCGGGGGGACCGTACCGGGACGGGCACGAGATCCCTATTTGGACACCAGATGCGTTTTGACCTCGAAGCGGGATTCCCGGCGCTGACCACCAAAAAACTGCACTTACGCTCGATTATCCATGAGCTTTTGTGGTTTATTCAGGGCGACACCAACATCCGTTATCTGCAGGAAAACGGCGTACGAATCTGGGACGAGTGGGCCGATGCTGAAGGTAACCTTGGCCCGGTTTACGGCAAACAATGGCGCTCCTGGTCCGCGCCCGATGGCCGCACCATCGACCAGTTAAGCCAGGTCATCCACGACATCAAGACAAACCCGGAATCGCGCCGCCTGATCGTTACTGCCTGGAACCCGGCGGATGTGCCGAATATGGCGCTGCCGCCCTGCCATCTGCTGTTCCAGTTTTATGTCGCCAATGGCAAGCTTTCCTGCCAGCTTTATCAACGCAGTGCCGATATTTTCCTGGGTGTGCCCTTCAATATCGCAAGTTACGCCCTGCTTACTCTTATGATTGCGCAGGTCACCGATCTGACGCCCGGCGAGTTCGTCCATACGCTGGGTGATGCGCACATCTACCACAACCATTTTGAACAGGCGCGTACCCAACTCGAGCGCACACCGGGCAAATTACCGACCATGAGAATCAATCCGGAACGTCGCTCAATCGAGTCGTTCGTCTTCGATGATTTCGTGCTTGAAGACTATGCACCCTTGCCGCATATCGCAGCTCCAGTTGCCGTATAATCAGGCCAAAATCAGAGCGAGGCCACAAGATGTCGGGTTTATCAACAGGTCATAAGTTCATCGAAAAGCTCGGCAACGAGCTCAATAACATTGCCCACGTTTTACTCTTGTTCGTTTTGTGGGTGGCCGTGCTCTGGTCGACCACCGCATCGGTCATCGACATCCTGCACAAGGGCACGCCGTCTCTCGACGACCTGCTCCTGTTCTTCATTTACCTTGAAATACTCGCGATGATCGGGATTTATTTCCAGACCAAGCGTATGCCCGTGCGGTTTTTGATCTATATCGCCATCACCGCGATTACCCGGGTGCTCGTGGTCGATATCAAAACCATGAGCAATATCACCATCATTACCTATACTGGCGCCATTGCCTTGCTGGCCATCGCCATTCTCGTCATCAAGTTCAGTTCCGCGAGATACCCGGGCGGATCACCGGATCAGTCATGAAAATCGGATTAGTCGCCGCGCTTTCGCGCAATCAGGTCATCGGGCGCAACAACGCCCTGCCTTGGTCGCTACCGGCAGATTTGCAGCGCTTCAAAAAGATCACCATGGGCAAGCCGATTATCATGGGGCGCAAAACCTATGACTCCATCGGCCGCCCGCTGCCGGGGCGAAAAAACATCGTCATCAGCCGGAATCCCGATTTTCACGCCGAAGGGGTGACGGTGGTTGATAGCCTGGATGCAGCCCTCGAAGCGGCGGATCAGGCCCCCGAAGTCATGGTGATCGGCGGCGCGAATATTTATTACCAGTTTCTGCCGCGTGCGGATCGACTCTATTTCACGCAGGTTTACACGACCATCGATGATGGTGATGCCTTTTTCCCGGCGTACAACCGTCGCGACTGGCGTCTGGTTATCGAAGAAAATCATCCCGCCGATGCCGACAATCCTTTTCCCTACAGTTTCATGACCTGGCAGCGCATCACCACGCGCAAGAATAAATCCGACACGCCTGAATCGAAGTCTATTTAACGCAGACAATTCGATGTGGCAGTCACGCGCTGCATGTCATATCATCGTCATATCAGCTTTTACAGCCACCAAGCACTTAAGAACGTGCTAGGAGCCGCCATGATCGATTTACGCGATGATTTCAATTACCAACCCGAACTGATCGAACGACTCAACCGTCTGTATGCGGTTGTCAATCAGAACCGATACATCTATGCCACATTGATGGCGCTTGCGGGTGGTTTTTTCCTGATGCAATGGTTACTGCTGGTCGATCAGGCCTCAGGTTATCCG
Organism: Halothiobacillus sp.; assembly: GCF_028710545.1. Lineage (GTDB taxonomy): Bacteria > Pseudomonadota > Gammaproteobacteria > Halothiobacillales > Halothiobacillaceae > Halothiobacillus. Next base: position 9,040 of record NZ_JAQTTX010000041.1, read on the forward strand.
TGGCTTGGCATTCCCGTATTGATGGCAGCGGTCTGGTTCAGCCTGACACCGGCAGAAATCATTGCCAAGACGTTGGCATGGTCCGTTCGGTTACAAAATGGTTTTCTGTCTTTTCGCGATTTGAACTGGATGCAGGCCATGACCAAGAAGCATCCGAGTCTCCTTCCCGGCGCGGAGCGTTATCTGCAATCCCCCTCGCCTGTGCCTCTGGACGCACTGCGACAGTTCTGGCCCGCGTTGATTCGCGCCGAGGAGCAAAACCCTTCGCATTGATTGGCCCGCTTCGCGGCTTGGGCTGAGCTTCAGGGTTGACCGAATTCCTGCAATGCCGCGTCAATCCGCTCGATCAGCTCTTCTGTATGCTCATCGTGGGCGGGTTGGCGCAGGCTGCCGGGCTTGTTTTCAATCAATTCACGCGCGATGTTCAGGGCAGCCAGCACGGCGATGCGCTCGGTGCTGAGTGTTTGGCTGTTCTTTTTGACCTGCGCCATGGCCTGATTAACGTAATCGGCCGTACGGAACAGAATGGCCTGCTCTTCGGGCGGACAGGCAATCCGGTAGTCCTTTTCAAGAATACGAACGGTGAGTGGTCTTGAAGCGCTGTTCATACGATCTATTCTTCCATCTGCCTGATCTGCTCGACCAGTTGTTGTATTTGCTGCTGTGTATGCGACAAAACGCGCCGCAGTTGCGTATTTTCTGCCGTAAGTCGTTCGGCGGTTTCCTGATATTCCCTTCGCCGACGATCCAGCGTCTTGCAGGTTTGAATCAGACGTTCTACTCGTACGGTAAGTGGATCAGCCGACGCGCCGCCAGCCATCGAATCGGCATGGTTGTCGTTATCGACCAAGGGCTGATCAGATGAGTTGGCGGTGGCGGCTGACATGCGCAATTCCCTGAATAGTAAAGTATGAATAAACCGTTCGAACCCAAGTGCGCTTTGATGCGACTTTTCTGACGGTAAAAGCGCCAAGCGGGACAAGTTGAAGGAACACGAACAGGTTCAGTCTATCATTTTGTCTGCAATGCGCTGACAATATCCCTTTCCCAAGAACTCATCCAGTGTGCTGGCGAATTTTTTCTAGCGAGTGTTTATGCCTGTTCATTATCCCCAACTCAGAGACGATTTACATGATATCGGCGCGGTGCTCAGCCCCAGTGAAGCTCAGGGCATCCTGATCGGACTGTGGCTGGGCAAAGGACATGCATCGGAGTCGGAATGGTTGTCCGAATTATCAGACGAGGCATCACCGAACATCATGCCTGCGAGTCTGAAAGCCATTTACGCCGAGGTCATCAATCAGATCACCTCCGCAGACAATCTCGGCCTGAGCCTGATTTTCCCGGAAGACGATCAACCCTTTGGCGACCGCCTGATGGCACTGATCGAGTTCGCACAGAGCGTGCTGTATGGCTACGCCGTCGGCAAAGGCCCCGACCCGGCTCAACTCTCGCCCGAAGCCAAAGAAGTATTCGATGATCTGCAAGCGATCGGTGCGCTGGATGATGAAGTCGATCAAACGCACGATGATGAAGAAGACGAGATCAACCTGTACGAGATCATCGATTATCTGAGCGCGGCCCTGATTGTGATGTACATCAATATACATCCGCCGGTTCCCAGTGACGGCACCGCGTCACGCCCCCACTAAACTTAAGGAAGATCACATGCCCGTCAATACATTGAGTGCACTGGATCAATCTGAATACGGCAAGCGTCGACGGCGCCTGTTGAAAATGGTCGGCCGCAAATCCGCAGTCCTGGTACCTGCAACGACAGAGATCATTCGTAATAACGACAATCCCTACCCGTTCCGCCAGTCGAGCGATTTTCTTTACCTCACGGGGCTGAACGAACCGGATGCACTGCTGGTGCTTTGCCCCAAGCGGGCGGAGGGCGAGATCATCCTGTTCGTGCATCCAAACGACCCCGAACGCGCACGCTGGGATGGCCCACGCGCCGGGCTTGAAGGTGCGCGACGCGTGTTCGGCGCCGATCAGGCTTTTGCGCTGGAAGAGCTTGACGATGTGCTTCCGGAATTGCTCGTCGGTTATGAGCGCATCACGCTGCCTTTCTGCGATCACGAACTGGTGCAGAGTGCGCTGGGATGGCTGGACATCCTGCGCAAGAAATCGCGCGGTGGCATCAATCCACCGCAAACACTCAAGGATCTCGCCGAACCCCTGCACGAGCTCCGCCTGATCAAATCGCCCGTGGAAATCGCCAAGATGCGCCGGGCCGCGAGCATTTCCGCACAGGCTCATCGAACCGCAGCCGCCGCGATTGCCGAAGGCATGTACGAATACGAACTGGCCGCCGACCTGCAACGCATTTTCCACCAGCATCATGGTGAAGCCTCCTTCGCCCCCATCGTTGCCTGTGGTGCCAACGCGTGTGTGCTGCATTATCGAGCCAACGAGGCCCGGCTTGAGTCAGGGCAACTGGTGCTGATCGACGCCGGCGCGGAAATAGAACACTACGCGGGCGACATCACCCGTGTCTGGCCTGTGGATGGCCGGTTCACTAAACCGCAGCGTGCGGTGTACGAGCTGGTTCTGAAAGCCCAAATGGCCGCCATTGACGAAATCCGCCCCGGAGCCCGCTTTGATGCGCCGCATGAGGCCGCGGTACGTGTGATTCAGCAAGGGCTCATCGAACTGGGTCTGATCCCGCAGACGGTAGACGGGGCTCCGAACAGCGAGGGTTACAAACGCTTCTTCATGCACCGCACTGGCCACTGGCTCGGGCTGGATGTGCACGACGTCGGAAGGTATAAAATCGATGGGCAATGGCGCGAATTCGAACCCGGCATGGTCGTCACGGTCGAACCGGGCATATATATCGACGCGGCAGAGGATATTCCCAAGGCTTATCGCGGCATTGGCGTCCGTATCGAAGACGATGTATTGGTCACACCGAAGGGCGCCGATATATTGACGCACGAAGTACCCAAGACCGTTGAGGACATCGAGGCCTTCATGAACGACTGCAAAGCACGCCACCGCTTGGACGCATGACAGAGCGCCCCTTGTGGTCATATGTAAAAAAGACGTACACGAGATCGCCCCATGACACATCAAACCCGCTTCGATTCCAGTAAACAGGACATCATCATTGTTGGCGGCGGCATGGTCGGCGGCGTGCTTGCGCATGCCCTGAAGCTTGATGGCTGGCGCGTCACGGTGCTCGAAGGCGCACCAGAAGGTGCATCGAGCAGTTTCGATGCCCGGCTGACGGCACTTTCAGACGCGTCCTGGCGCTACTTCGATGCCTTGGGCCTGATTGACGAGACAACCGCGCGCGCGGCCCAGGCCATCGAGGAAGTCCGCGTGGTCGATAGCGGCCATTTCGGCATGACGCGCATCACCAAAGCCAACAATCAGGGCGTTGCACTGGGGCAGGTCATCGGTAACCGAGCCATAGGTGCGGCCATCGAACGGGCAGAAAAAGGCGATCAAATCGCTGGCATGGGCACCGTGCAGCGTCTGCAACCGGCACGCTACACCCACCATAACGTGACCAACGATGGCGTCGAAGTCCAGTTCGAATACCACGGCGCAGCGCATACGCTTGAGGCACGTTTGTTGATCGCGGCCGACGGCGCGTATTCGAGTGTGCGCGCCGCTATCAAGAAGCCGGTCGAAAAATCCGAATACGGACAAACCGCTATTGTCTGCACGGCAAAGCCGGCGCGCGCCCATCACGGTACGGCATTCGAGTGCTTTACCCGAGGCGGCCCCCTCGCGGTTCTACCCGCGCCGGCAGGACGAGTATCGCTCGTCTGGGTCAATCGCGACGAAGATGTCCATGAACTGATGGCGCTTGAATCGGAAGCCTACGCCGAGCGACTGGACGAATTGTTCCGTCACCGTCTCGGCGGATTTACCGAACTGACGCCCCGACAGGCCTATCCGCTGAATCTCATTACCCTTCAGGATCTGGTAGACGAGCGTCTTGTCATCCTCGGCAATGCCGCCCATGCACTGCACCCGGTCGCGGGGCAAGGCTTCAACCTCTGCCTGCGCGATGTCCGTGACCTGACGGCCGCTCTGCGCGCCGATCGGGGGGAACCTGTCGACCCCGGTGATCCGGCTCGTCTCAAACACTATGCGCAGGAGCGCGTCGACGATTACCGTCGGACGATCGGCCTGACCGATCGGCTCGTGCGGGGGTTCAGTCTCGACCTGCCCGGTGCAGGGATCGTGCGTGGCGCGCTGCTCTCGTTGAGCGACGGCATCTTCCCATTCAAAAATCGGCTCGTGCGCCTGACGCGAGGCATCTGACCATGACAGCCAAAATCAAAAAAACCGCTTTGGATCAACCTGTTGACGTCATCATCATCGGCGGTGGCATGGTGGGTGCCAGCATTGCATTGGCCTTGGGTCAACAAGGCTGGCAAGTCGCCCTTGTCGAAGATCACCCGGTGCCCGACCTTCCGGATGGCACCACGCCATTCGACGTGCGCGTCTCGGCACTCTCGCCCGCCAGCATTGCGTTTTTACAGCAGCTGGGTGTGTGGCACCGCATTCGGCATACCCGAGCGGCACCGTATCGCCGGATGCGCGTCTGGGATCAGGCAGGCACGGGCGATGTCACGTTCGATGCGCGAGATATCGGTCTCCCCGAGCTTGGCTACATTGTCGAAAACAGCCTGATTCAAGCCGCGTTGTGGGAAGGCATTCGAAAGGTAGACACCATCACCCCATTTACCGACAGCCACCCAAGCCAATGGCGAGTGGATGGTCATCAGGTGTGTGTTTGTCTTAACGATGAACAGACACTGACCGCCTCGCTACTGATCGGGGCCGATGGCGCCAAATCCTGGGTACGACAAGCCACCGGCATTGAAGAAACCCATCAGGATTACGATACCGCCGCGCAGGTATTGAGCGTGATTACGGATTACCCGCAGCAGGACATTACCTGGCAGCGATTCACGGCACACGGCCCCCAGGCATTCCTACCCTTGGCAGGCGCGCGCGGTTCGATCGTCTGGTACGATCAGGTCGATGCCGTCAAAACCCGTCACACTTGGAGCGATGAAGAAATCCTCTCGGCGCTGGCGACCACGTTTCCAGCCGAACTTGGCGAAATCAAGGCGATCGAGCGCCGGAGTTACTTCCCGATCCGCAAAATGCACGCCCGGCGCTATACCGCCGAGCGAACCGTGCTGGCCGGTGATGCCGCCCACACCATTCACCCGTTAGCCGGACAAGGGGTCAACCTCGGCTTTTATGACGCCATGGCCCTGATCGATTGCCTCAAGGACAGCGACGACCTCGGCGCACCCAAAGCCCTGGCTCGCTACGAAAGGATGCGGCGGGCGGACAATCTCATCACCCAGTCGGGCATGGATCTGTTCCATTATGGCTTCCGCGCGCACAACCCGCTGTTGGTTGGCGGCCGCAATCTGGCCCTCTCCGCCGTATCGACTTTCGAGCCATTGCGAAAAATGCTCGGTCAATTCGCCAGCGGACAACGTTAATCAGGTAACTCACCATGCGCCTCTCTCTTGATGATTCCGGCCAACGATTTGTCATCCGTGGTTTTACTCAAACCAGCGTGCGGGTGAATCATGATGAATACTTTCGAAGCTTCCTGCTTACACCAGAACGCATCGTCGCCGGCCTCCCGTTCAAAACCGTGTCTGAACTAGCACCTGGATCACTGAATGAATTGATGATCGATGACCCGGAAGTGCTCATCGTTGGTACCGGACCAAGAACACAGCGCGCCGGTGCCGCTGTTCAGGCGGCTTTTCTGCGGGCGGGCGTTGGTATCGAATTCATGGATACCGGTGCGGCCTGCCGCACATTTACCGTTCTTGCCAGCGAATTGCGCCGCGTATCCCTGCTGGTACTGTTCCAGAAGAATGAACCTGAGAATGGCCCCGAAAACACATCCGACAACGCCCACGCCTAAAAGGAATTTTTCATGTCCGAACATACATTTATCACCGGCAAGGACGCGGCACTGGAGGACACGATCGCCCGTGTTCAGGCACAACTGACCGCACTGGGTTTCGATATCGAAGAAACACGCTGGCTCAATCCGGTGCCCCACTGCTGGTCCGTGCATATCCGCGATAAAAACTGCCCGATTCTGTTTACCAACGGCAAGGGTGCCAGCAAGAAAGCGGCGCTGGCATCCGCATTGGGAGAATTTGTCGAACGACTGGCTTCACAGTATTTTTTCGGCGATTTCCATTGGCATCGCGAACAGACGACGCATGACGGAATCAAACACGGCGTGCATGATCCGCGCGAACGCTGGTTTACTATTGATCACCCCGGCGTTCGGCCAGAGGACCTGTTGGATGACGCCCTTTGGCGGCATTATCTGGCCGATGAGTACCGCATCACCACGAAAGACTGGGTGGATTTCAACAGCGCGGTGACGGACGCCGTCTGTGCCCTGCCCTACACCCGAATTCGCGATGGGCAGACCCTGTACTTCCCGGCCAATGTGGTTTGCAACCTGTATGTCAGCAATGGCCTGACGGCGGGCAATACCGTATTCGAAGCCCGCACGCAGGGTTTATCAGAAGTATTCGAACGCTTCGTGAAGAACCGGGTCATAGCCGAAAGCATCGCCCTGCCACAGATACCGGACGACATTGTGGCCCGCTACCCGACCATTGCCACGGCGATTGCCGCCCTGCGCGGTCATGGCTTCGGATTGCGCCTGCTGGATGCGTCGCTGGGCGGGAAGTATCCGGTAATCTGCGTGACCCTGATCGACCCACAATCCGGTGGCGTTTTCGCATCGTTCGGTGCCCATCCGAATTTCGAAGTCGCTTTCGAGCGCACGGTCACTGAACTGTTGCAGGGCCGCGCGCTCGACGACCTGCACGCCTTCCACCCACCCACGACCGATCAAGAACTGGTCAGCGACCCGCAAAATCTCGAATTGCACTTTATCGATTCCTCGGGTTGGCTATCCTGGGACTTTTTCCGTGATACCTCCGATTACCCCTTTGTGCACTGGGATTTCACCGCCGAGAACAATGAGGCGGGTTTCAAGCGACTGTGCGACATCGTTCATGCAGAAGGTTACGACGTTTATGTCGCCGATTACCCGCATATCGGCCTGTATGCCTGTCGCATCCTTGTGCCGGGCATGTCCGAAATCTATCCCGTCGATGAACTGTACGAGCGGAACAACAACGTGGGCCTGTCGCTGATTCCTTATGTTGAACGGCTGGATGAACTCACGGCCACCGAATGCGCGCACCTGTTTGAAACCATGGACGATATGGACATGGACTGGCTGATGCCGATGCCGGATGTCGTAGGTTTAGCCATCGGAGCAGACCATCCTTGGGCCAGTCTGCGCTTCGGTGAACTGCGCGCGCTGGCGCTGTTTGCTGCCGGCCCGAATGATGATGACGATGAAACAGAAGCGCTGCTTGACTGGCTGGTCAACGTGCCACCACTACCGGAGAATCGAAAAATCATCTATCGCGCCGCATTCACACGCCATCAGTTAAAGGTTGCGGCCACCGCGCCGCTCGATCAGTATCGAAGCACACTCATGGCCCTATACCCGCCACAGGAACTGGCCACGGCCCAGGCCCTGCTTGAAGGCCGGGCCGGCTTCCTTGATCTTGGCGGCCTGGGCGCGCACTTCGAACACAGCCCGTTGCATCAAACACTCATGGCCGCCTTTGAGCGTGCCTTTGCCGCCAAAACCCAAGACGAGTCCACCGCATGAATAAGGCCAGCGCTCAGATGCCATCCACACCGGCACTCGCACCGCAAGACCTTCAGGCCGCCGCGAAGACGCTGATCGCGCGAACCGCACAGGTTGTGCTCGGAAAAGAACAGGTCATCCGTCAGGCCCTTTGCTGCGTTCTTGCCGGGGGACATCTGCTGCTTGAAGACCTGCCCGGGCTCGGGAAAACCACGCTGGCGCATGCGCTGGCACGCGGACTGGGGCTGCGATTCCGTCGGCTGCAATTCACGGCAGACATGCTGCCCGCCGATATTCTGGGCGTATCGATCTTCGAGCCGCAAAGTCGCGAATTCCGTTTTCAGCCGGGGCCGATTTTCACCGAAATTCTGCTTGCTGATGAAATCAACCGCGCCCCGCCCAAGGTGCAAAGCGCCCTGCTCGAAGCGATGGAAGAGCGCCAGGTTACGATCGAAGGCAAACGCTATCCGCTGCCGGAAGCCTTCTTCGTGATCGCGACCCAAAACCCGCTGCACCAGCAGGGCACCTATCCGCTACCGGAATCGCAACTGGATCGCTTCGCATTGATTCTCGGCATGGGCTACCCCGCACCGGAAGTGGAACGCGCCATGCTCAAGGGTCAGGGGGGACGTACGCATATCAACGATATCGAACCGGTGCTGGATGCCCGCGGCCTTGCCCAGATGCGCCAAGCTGTACGCAACATTTTTGTTGCCGACCCCGTGATCGATTATGTGCAGAAACTCCTGCAAACCAGCCGGGAAATGCCTGAGTTCAGCATGGGGTTGTCGCCCCGCGCCGGTCTGATGCTCTTGAATCTTGCCCGGGCATGGGCATTTATTGATCAGCGGGATCATGTATTGCCCGACGACATTCAGGCTGTTTTCGCCGGCCTTGTCACGCATCGACTGCCCACGAGTGGTACCCGCCAAATCCAAAGTAGCGCCGAGCGGCTGCTCGCTGCGGTCAAAGTCGAAAGCTTCTAATCAGTATCACATCCAATTAATTAGCAAATCATTATAAACTGATGATTAGGCTAATTTTTTTGCAACACCTGCAACACCCCAAACTTGTGCGTATAATCACGCACCCTTGGAGGAAAGGACTCCCCAAAAAAAAGGGTTTGCAACCTCATCTCGTCAACGCTGGATGAAATGAGTGCCAGTCAAAGGCCACGAAGAGCCGGTCTGGCAAAACAAATAAAAATTGAATTGGGGAGCCTCATGAAAGCAGACTTAGCCGAACGGATCGCCAGCGATCCCGATTTCCAACACCTGATCAAACGCCGCACGGGGTATGGCTGGATGATGGCCTTCATCATCATGCTGGTGTACTTCACCTTCATTTTGCTGATTGCCTATAACCCGCAGTTACTGGCAACAAAAATCTCTGCCGGATCGACTATTTCCGTAGGCATTGTCGCAGGCTTCCTGATCATCATCTTTTCCTTTGTGATGACCGGACTGTACGTGCACAAGGCGAACGCACAGTTCGATGAGATCACAGCCAAGATCAAGGAATCCCACGAATGAAAAACCCACTTCTCATGTTGGCCGGCCTTGCGGCCCTGGCAACAGCGACTCTATTCTCTACCGGCGCCTTCGCAGCGGATGCCGCACAAAAATCAATCAATGTACCTGCTGTCACGATGTTCGTGATTTTCGTGGTACTGACCCTGTTCATCACCTGGTGGGCCGCGCAACGCACGCGCACCACCAAAGACTTCTATGCGGCCGGCGGTAATATCACCGGCTTCCAGAATGGTCTGGCTCTGGCGGGCGATTACATGTCTGCCGCATCCTTCCTCGGTATCGCAGGTCTGGTGTATGCCAACGGTTTCGATGGCCTGATCTATTCCATCGGCTTTTTGGTCGGCTGGCCGATCATGCTGTTTCTGCTGGCGGAAAAACTGCGCAATCTCGGTAAATATACTTTTGCCGATGTCGCTTCCTATCGCCTGTCGCAAATCCCTACCCGCACAGTGGCCGCCATTTCATCCTTGATTGTGGTGGCGATGTACCTCATCGCCCAGATGGTCGGTGCGGGCAAACTGATCGAAATCCTGTTCGGCCTGCCCTACAACTATGCGGTAGTGATCGTCGGCGTGTTGATGATTCTGTACGTCACGCTGGGCGGCATGCTCGCGACCACCTGGGTACAGATCATCAAGGCGGCGCTGCTACTCTCCGGTGCGACCTTCATGGCGCTGGCCGTGCTGTATAGCTTCGGTTTCGATTTCAACGCGATGTTTGCCAAGGCCATCGAAATCAGTCCGAAGCATGATGCCATCATGGCGCCGGGCAGCTTGATCCACGACCCGATCTCCGCCATTTCGCTGGGGCTTGCGCTGATGTTCGGTGTGGCTGGCTTGCCGCACATTCTGATGCGTTTTTTCACCGTAACCAACGCCAAAGAAGCACGTAAATCCGTGTTTGTCGCCACGGGCTTCATCGGTTACTTCTATGTGCTGACGTTCATCATCGGCTTTGGTGCCATCGTCATGGTCTCCACCAATCCGGCCTATCTCGATGCGGCTCAGAAACTGATCGGCGGCAACAACATGGCGGCCATCCACTTGTCACACGCCATCGGCGGCAACATCTTCCTGGGATTTATCTCAGCGGTTGCGTTTGCCACCATTCTGGCGGTGGTTTCCGGCCTGACCCTGGCGGGTGCCTCAGCGGTATCGCACGACTTGTACGCCAGTGCCTTCCGCCACGGTCGTGTGGATGAAAAAACCGAGATGCGCGTTTCCCGCTATGCCACCATTACCTTGGGCATTCTGGCCATCTTCCTCGGCATTGCCTTCGAGAAGCAGAACATCGCCTTCATGGTCGGTTTGGCGTTCGCGATTGCGGCCTCGGCCAACTTCCCGATTCTTTTCCTGGCGATTTACTGGAAAAATCTCACCACTCGTGGCGCCGTCATGGGCGGGCTGGGCGGGCTGTTGACGGCCGTCATCCTGGTTATTCTCTCCAAGAGCGTATGGGTGGATGTGCTCGGCTACTCTAAAGCGATCATGCCGTATGCTTATCCTGCCCTGTTCTCGATGCCGGTGGCGTTTGTCTTCGCGTGGTTCTTCTCGATCACCGACAACAGCGCACGTGCCGCCGAAGAACGCGCCCGCTTCCACGCTCAATATGTGCGTTCGGAAACCGGCATCGGTGCAGAAGGGGCCGCGAAGCATTGAGCCCTAGAGCCTGAGTCAGGGTGAGCATCATCCTGATTCAGGCACAGCAAACACGGCGCTGATAGCCTGCTTCAAGCAGGCTTTTTTTATGCCCGGCGTTTCCAGCCTGGAACAATCACTTCGCCCATGCACGCGCCAGTTGACGAATATTGGTCGTATAGGCGGGTGTATGCCGATTGCGCTTCATGGCCCATGGTTGTGCGAACCCTTCTCCGGCTAGTTTCAGCGTGTGCTTGCCCATTCGGGTATTAATCGCGTCGAGTGTTTGCATTAGTTGGTCTGTGCGCCGGTCGTGTTGTGCATCGTGGAATAAATCCGTCCGCGCCCCCTGCCCTTTGGGCTGGATGTCGATCAGCACCACGCCGACCTTCTGATATTCGAAACCTGCTCGATAGATTCGCCCCAGCCCCTGCTGGGCGATTTTAACCAGCAAGCGGGTATCATCGCTGGCCGCAGCCAAGGGCAGTGTGATGCCCTGGCTATAAAAAGGCCGGGCACTGAATGGGCTGGTGCGAATAAAGACCTGCACCATCTGCGCTACGCTGGCTTGCGCTCTGAGCTTTTCGGCCGCGCGGCTCATGTGCGACGTCACCGCTTGACGCAGGTCGGGCAGATACCACACCGGTTTGCCGAATGAGCGACTGACGATGATTTGTTGCCTGGGCGCCACCACCGATTCCAGAGGCAGGCAGGAAATACCCTGAAGCTCGCGTACCGTGCGCGCCAATACAACCGAAAATTGCCGCTGAACAATCACCGGATCGGCGCGTTTCAGATCCAGCGCGGTAACAATACCCCGCGCGTTGAGCTGTTCTTTCAAGCGCCGCCCGACACCCCAGACATCACCGACATCGACGCAAGCCATCAAACGATCCTGCGCCGATTCCTCCAGCGCGGTCAAGTCACACACGCCCTGCCACTGCGGCTGTTTTTTCGCCAGATGATTGGCCAGCTTTGCCAGCGTCTTGGATTCTCCAATCCCGATACCGACGGGGATACCAATCCACTGTGCGACACGCTGGCGCATCCTGTGCCCCAATAACGTCAGATCGACATCCATCCCCCGTAAATCCAAAAAGCATTCATCGATCGAATAGACTTCCTGACGGGGAGAGAAATCGGCCAGGATCCGCATCATGCGGTTACTCATATCCGCGTAGAGCTCATAGTTCGACGACAAAGCGACCAGACCATGCGACTGCGCCATCGACTGAATCTGGAACCACGGCTGCCCCATCGCAATCCCCAGCGCCTTGGCTTCTGCCGAACGGGCGACGGCGCAGCCATCGTTATTCGACAACACCACCACCGGACGCCCCTCGAGCGCCGGATTGAACACCCGCTCGCAAGACACATAGAAATTATTGCCATCGACCAGTGCAAACACCGGCTTGCGCCGCGTGCTGTCCAATCGGGGGGATGCTGCAACCGGCATTTTCTCAGCCCAGCGCATGGATGACATGAATCACCACACCCCAGATCACCAACTCCTGCTCCGCACCGATCTCGATCACCGGGTAATCCGGGTTTTCCGGCAGCAGACGCACCACGCCGCCACTGGCCGATAACCGCTTGACCGTGAGCTCTCCATCCAGCGCCGCAATCACGATCTTGCCCGATACCGGCTCGATGGCCCGATCGACGATCAGCATATCGCCATCGTGAATCCCGGCATTAATCATCGAATCCCCCTGCACGCGCAGAAAGAACGTGGCTTCCTTGTGCCGGATCAAATGCCGATTCAGGTCGATGCGCTCCTCGACATAATCATCCGCCGGAGACGGAAACCCCGCCGCAATCCGATAACCGAACAGGGGCAACGTCAACACGGGCGACACCGTGGCCGGTTGCAGCGGGATCAACCCCGATGCAGCCAGCAAATCGGACCAGGCATCCGGTGAAAGCGGCTCCTTACTGGCCTTCGACCGGGCAATGGCAGGCACATCGCCAACTTGATCTGGGAGTTTTTGGTCATTGCCATTCAGGGCGGGTAACGCGGGCAGCGTATCCAGCAAAGCCTTGACCACCACCACCCGGCTTTGCGGTACTCGCACCGGCACCGTGGGCTCGCCCCAACGCCCCTGCCCCTTGGGCCGGCCGGCACCTGCACGCGCACCACCATGCCCGTTGGCATCGGCACGTCGCTTTTTGGGGGGCGATGAACGATCGGATGAGTCCACGGCATATCCTCTTGAATACAGTTACACTATTCAAACAGGATAGTTCATGACCGGAGTAAAAGGCAATCACTGAACCGACTAAGGACGATCTCAGCCACTCGAATGACTGATAAAAAGATAGGCGGTCAACATGAATCCCAGCGCCGCCACGGCCAGATTTGTCAGCACGCCCATATTGACCCAGTAGCCTTGCGGCACCTCGTTCGGGTTCAGTGTATGCAACACCTTGCGGTATTGCACGACGGCCAGGGCACTCGATGCGGCCCCCAGGCAGATAAACGCCATGCCGATCCAGAACGACAAACCGTGATCCAGTGGTTTCTGCGGCAGCCGAGCCAACATCGTCACGAACAGATCGAATCGCTCGATCACGAAACCGAAAGCCATCAGCGTCAAACCGGTACGGTTCCACGCCATCAAGGTGCGTTCAGCGGCAAAAAAGACACGCGGGTCATTCAGATCGGACATGAATACTCCTCAAGGTGTCATGCCTTGCACGACCAACCAGCTTGATCTCGGGATTTTTCGCCTTCGGATTGATTGGACGCAGCCCTATCGGCCTGCTGACAGCGCCAAGGCACAATCGGGAAACCATGTTTCAAAAAGCTGAAACCGATGTCACAGCCGCTTGCTGGGCAGTCTGCACAGCCCGCAACTTAAGGATACTGTGGCTCAGGCAACGCCTCAAATACTGGCCTCGAGAATAGATACCCTTGATGCAAGAAAACGCCCAAGTCTTCGAGGCACGACCATTCTTCAAGCGTTTCAACCCCTTCTGCAACCACGCCGATACCCAATTCCTTGCACATGCTTACCGTCGCACGCACGACCGCTTGCCGACCCGCATCACGGTCAATATTGCGGATCAGATTCAAATCCAGCTTGATCACATCCGGCCGTATCTCGATCAGGTGATTCAAGCCAGCGTATCCTTCACCAAAATCATCAAGCGCGATGGTAAAGCCTTGTGTGCGATAGACCTCGATGATGTCCATCAGATGTTTTCGATCAACGATCTGATCTGCCTCGGCTATTTCAAAGATCAATCGCCTCGGATCCAGATTGTAGAGGCGTGCGGCCTCAAGCGTTGCACGGATACAAGTTGAAGCGCGATAAACCGCGTTCGGCATGAAATTGATACTGAGCTTGGTGTCCGGATCTTTTGAGGAAAAACCTAACTCAGATGCCAGGCGGATTGCGGTAACCCGTGCCGCCTGGTCGAAAAAATAGCGATTATCGCTATTGATCTGGCTCAGCACCGACAGCGCAGGTTCCCCGGCAACCCCACGAACGAGTGCCTCGTAGGCGTATACACGCTTGGTCGCGGTGTTGACGATCGGCTGGAAGGCCATGGATATTGGAATAGTGAATTGGCCGTCAATGCAATCTTTGCAAGTGACCTGCCTTACCCCATCAGGAAACATGATTCCTTTTTGATCTGGCATTGTGGGCTCCATGAGCGTGTTTGATTTGAAGCAATATTCGGAAACTTCAAGGTAGAGCCGTCAGCATGCAGGCCTAGCTGCTAGGCCGACAAAGGCTCTATGAAGAATCACAAATACCTGAACTGTGCTCAGGTTTATCTATGAGATTAAACGGACGGACGCGCCTTGTAAAACTGGATCGGCACGGCCTGAATTTCCTTAACCTTGGATTGTGCCACGC
>NZ_JAQTTX010000088.1 GCF_028710545.1 Halothiobacillus sp.
TTCGTCCCCCTTCCGTTTGCATTTGCACCCACTCATGTATGACAAATAAGGAATTGTGTCGTCCGATGAAGAAATGGCTAGCCTTGTTGCTCATTTTGCTTCTGGGTAACTCTGCCCATGCCGATCTGGCTCTGAATCAAACTGACCATACGTTGCCTTTGGCTGGTCACTTGGCGATTCTGAGTGGCTCCGAAGGGGTGGACTCCATTGAAGCGGCTACCAGACAGGCCGATCGGTTCAAGCCACTGGCGAGTAATTTTATTGGCGGTTTCGGTCGTCAGCGGGATGTGTGGCTGCGGTTCACTCTGCTGTCGACTGACGCGCAGCCAACGAAGTGGGTGCTGCGGGTGTTGCCGACTTATCTGGATCAGGTTGATCTGTATCAGCCCGGTCCACAGGGATGGATTGTCACCCACAGTGGCGACACAGTGCGGTTTGGTCTGCGGAAAATGGATGATCGAGCGGTATCGTTTTCATTGAAGCTGAACACGAATCAACCGCGCACTTTTTATCTGCACCTACGACACGCCGGCGCATTCAACGCCTACCCCATACTTTACACGCCCGCGCAGTATCAACGGCAGCTCTCGCTCGAAGACTTGTGGCTGGGTGCGTTTTTTGGCGTTGCCGTATTGTTGCTGCTGATTCATGTGGTGTACTGGGTCACGCTGCGCGAGTGGGTTTTTCTTGCCTTCGGTGTGTATATCGCCATCCGCATCGTGTACTTCTTTACTTATGACGGCTTGACTTACCAATGGCTGTTGCCGGATCACTCCGAACTGGTCCATACGGCGTTGCGTTTTTCATTGGCTTGGGTAGTCGCCACCATCGCGCCGATTTTGGTGCAGGTGCTGGATATGCGACGGGACTATCCGAAGTTAGCCAGGATCGTTTGGCTCTTGGGCGGATTGGCGGCGATTTTTTCGATCACGGTATTCACCGGCCAGTTTGCCGCGTTCGGTGGCTTGCTCAGCCTCATTGTCTTGTCGCTGGGGGCGATTGGCGCCGGCGTGGCCGCGCTGCAATGGCGCCAAAATCGCCCGCTGGGTACGCTGATTTTGCTCGCGATGGTCATTATGCTGATCGGTACCGCCGTGAGTGCACTGGCGTCGTTCGGCATATCGTCCGGTGCGTTTTTGGATTTATACGGCGGGCAGATTGCCTCACTGGCTACATTGCTGGCGATTCACTTTGCCGTGACTCAGCGGGTGGTGCTGATCAAGCGGGAAAAAATCATCAGCGAGCAGGCGGTGCGGCTCGCGAACGAACGCACCGCCCAAGAGCGCGCGGCACGGCAAGAGCAGGCAGACTTTTTCGCCATGCTGTTTCATGAAATCAAAACCCCGCTGGCGGAAATCGCCTCCGCCGCCACCGTACTCGAACAACTCGATGATGGTACGAAACAGGAAACCGGCAGCCGCTACGATACCATTCACCATGCCGTCGAGCGCCTGAATTTGATGGTGGAACAAAACCTCGCGCGGGATCGGCTGGGGCTGGAGGAAATCCATCTATCCCGCCAGGAAGTTGATTTGAACGAACTGGCGCGTGGCGTACTCGATGCCTTTCAGATTGCGCATACCCGTCGTCTAATCCTCGATGCGCCAACTGTGATCCCCACGGTACAGGGCGATCCGGAATTCCTGCGCGTCGCCTTGGCCAACCTCATCGACAACGCCATCAAATACTCACCAGCAAACGGTGAAATTCGCGTCTGCCTGTCGGCAGAGCCCACGCGGGTGAAACTCAGCGTGCAAGACCGTGGTGCCGGCATGAGCGCTGAGGCCGTGGCGCGCGCCTTTGACCGCTACTGGCGGGGCGCAGCTGCCGGAACGATCTCTGGCACCGGCTTGGGGTTGTATCTGGTGCGCCGGATTGCCCAAGCCCATGGCGGCGATGTCGCGATCGAAAGCACACCGGGGCAAGGCAGCCGCTTCACCCTCAGCCTACCCTTGGCCTCGTCATGAGCGCGATTCGCTGCCTGGTGGTGGAAGACAACCCGCGCCTGCGGGCAGACCTGGTGTTCTACCTCGTCAATTGCGGCCTGTGCGCCGAAGGCGTGGGTGATGGCCATCAACTCGATCAGGCAATGAACGCTGCCGAGTGGGATGTGATCGTGCTGGATCTGGGGCTACCCGGTGAAGACGGATTAAGCATCGCCCGCCGCCTCGCGCCCCGCGCGGATCTCGGGCTCGTGATTCTGACCGCGCGGGATCGACTGGAAGATCGCCTCGCCGGATGGGAGAGTGGCGCGCAGGTATACCTCGTCAAACCCGTGCCGCTTGAAGAAATCGCTGCCGTAGTCAATGCCGTCTACCGCCAAATCCAGCGCACGACAGCCACCGAAGAATCGATCTGGCGTTTTTACCCCGAGCGACGTGAACTCATCGCGCCCAACGGCACCGTCATCACCCTCACTCACCGCGAGCGCTTGTTGCTGATGGCATTCAGCGATTCCTCGCAACGCTGCATTCCCCGCGACCTTGCTCTCGCGCAAGATGCCGGAGCCGCACTGGACACCTTGATTCATCGGCTGCGGCGCAAATTACGCCCGCACGGCGACCCGATTCGCACGCTCTACGGCGAAGGTTTTGCATTCGACGGCGACTTGCGCTGCTTCACCGAGACAAACCTGGACTAATTCTCGACAGCGGGCTTGCTTATTCGCCCATACGCGCTGCCGTTTCCAGCGGCATAACCCACGAGCCAGCTCGGGCAAATGCAAAAATGTTGTCAGAATTCAAAACGCCCGCCTTGTTAGATTCCTCTCACTGATCACGGTACCCACCCGATTCGAGTCACCCCAAGCCGACCGCTGAACCGACTCTGCACGCTGGCACCGCGATCACACTGAATCCATGAATGTTCAAGAGAGAGGGAGCAATGATCCACCGTTTTCGTATCGACATCGTCAGCGCGTTACTGGCTATGACACTCGGGCTCACAGCCTGTGGCGGAGGCGGTGGCTCACCCGCATCAACGCCCAGCCCCACGCCAAGCCCCAGTCCGGCACCAGCACCGACTCCGACGCCTGCTCCGCCACCCGCTACCTATACCATTGGCGGCTCCGTTACTGGCTTGGCTGCTGGCGATTGGGTGGTGTTGCTCAACAATGGCGGCGACAACCTCACGGTACATCAAAGCGGAAGTTTTACCTTTAATCAGCCATTAACCAGCCTTGCCAATTATTCCGTGACCATCGGTCAGCAACCGGTGGGGCAGACTTGTACGGTCAGTCAAGGTTCCGGCACGGTGGCAAGCAGTAATGTGACGAATGTGGTCGTCAATTGCCGCAACAATCCCGCGCCAACACCATCTCCGACACCGACACCGACACCGACACCGACACCGACACCGACACCGACACCGACACCGACACCGACACCGACACCGCCTCCAACACCTGCCACGCACACCTTGGGTGGCGGCATATCCGGCCTTCATACCGATCAGACTCTCGTCATCCAGAACAATAATGGCGATACCCTCACGCTCAAAGGCGCCAATGGATTCATCTTCCCCACGCCGCTGGCCGAAGGCACGAGTTATGCGGTCACTATTGTCCAGCAACCGGTCGGCGAAACCTGCAGCATTGCCGATGGTAGCGGCATCATGGGCACGAGCGACATCACCTCGGTATCGATTGGTTGCATCGTCAATCTGCGCACGATTGGCGGCAGCATCTCCGGCCTTGCGAACGATCCCACTCAGAACATCACGCTGCAAAACAATGGCGGCGATGATCTGTCCCTCAATGGGTCATTCGGGTATACCACCTTCCAGTTTTACACGCGGGTGCAAGAAGGCACCCCGTACGATGTCACCATCAAAACCCAGCCATCCAACCAAATCTGCACCGTCAGCAACGGCAGTGGCATCGCGGGTAGCACGAATATCACGAATGTCGCGGTGAATTGCCAAACGCATGGGCAGGTGTCCACCTATGCGGGTTCCACCGCCGCCGGTTATGGCGATGGCACGGGCACGCAGGCCATCTTCAGCAGCCCGTTTGGCGTGACCGCCGATGCACAGGGCAATCTGTTCGTGGCAGACACGGTCAACGATGTCATCCGCCAAATCGCCCCCGGCGCGGTGGTCACCACGCTGGCGGGTAATCCGGGCGTGCCGGCGTATCAGGATGGCACGGGCACAGCGGCACTGTTCCGCCAGCCCAATGGCGTAGTTGCCGACGCCCAAGGCAATGTATTCGTGGCGGACTCGGCCAATCAACGCATCCGCAAAATCACACCGGCTGGCGTCGTCACCACCTTTGCGGGAAGCACTCAGGGCTATCTCGATGGCCAGGGCACGGCGGCCGAGTTTGGCACCCCCTTCGGGATTGCCATCGATGCGCAGGGCAACCTGTATGTGGCCGACAGCGGCAATGAGTTGATCCGCAAAATCACCCCCAGCGGCGATGTAACCACCCTCGCCGGTACGCAGGGTACCTACGGCGAAGTCGATGGCACGGGCTCGGCGGCACTGTTTTTTAACCCGATCGGCATTGCGGTCGATGGCCAGGGCAACGTGTTCGTCGCTGATTTCGGCGGCTCGACCATCCGCAAAATCACGCCAACGGGCGTCGTCACCACCATCGCCGGCACCGCAGGTGTTGCGGGGAACGCCGATGGCACGGGCACGGCAGCGCAGTTCAATCAACCGGCAGGGCTTGCCATCGATGCCGCGGGCAATCTGTATGTGGCCGATTCCGGCAATAACACCATCCGCAAGATCACCCCGGACGGGGTCGTCACCACGCTCGCCGGCTCCGGCACCGCGGGCAGGCTCAATGGCGTCGGTACTGCCGCACAGTTCAACCGCCCGACCGGTATAGCCTTCAACCCGGTCACCGGCACGCTGTTTGTCGCGGACTGGGGCAATTCGCAAATTCGCCAAGTCGTGCCGTAAGCGCTTGAGAAAAACCATTTTCCCGGCGCATGCGTCGGGCTGTTTGATTGATAGACAAGGAGCAAGTAAATGTTGATGCAACGAAGTTATTTAACCGCCAGTGCGCTGGCGATCAGCATGGCGTTGGCCGGTTGTAATGGCGGGTCGTCGAGCAGCGCGCCAACACCGACTCCAACACCGACTCCAACACCGACCCCAACGCCGACTCCAACGCCAAGCACCTTCACCGTGGGCGGCAGTGTCTCGGGGCTGAATAGCGGAAATACCTTGACGCTACAAAACAACGGCACCGACACCCTGAGCATCAACAGCACCGGCGGGTTTACCTTCCCTACCGCGTTGGCATCAGGCAGTACCTACAATGTCAGCATCAGCCTGCAACCATCAGGGCAAACCTGTACGGTAACGAATGGCGCGGGCACGGTGGACACCAGCAATGTGACGAATATCGGTGTGAATTGCGTGACCATCACCCACACGGTCAATGCCGCGATTAGCGGCCTGTCCGCGGGTTCGACAATGACCTTGCAAAACAACACCACGGATAGC
>NZ_JAQTTX010000042.1 GCF_028710545.1 Halothiobacillus sp.
GCCTCGGGCTTGAAATAATCCCCGAAGCTGAAATTACCCAGCATCTCGAAGAATGTGTGATGCCGCGCGGTATAACCCACATTTTCGAGATCGTTGTGCTTACCACCGGCGCGCACGCAACGCTGACAGGAGACAGCGCGCGGGTTAGCCCGATGTTCCAGCCCGAGGAACGCATCCTTGAACTGGACCATACCCGCATTCGTGAACAACAGGGTGGGGTCATGAGCCGGGATAAGTGAGGAAGACGGCACAATCTCGTGCCCTCGCTGGTGAAAAAAATCCAGGAAGGCAGTGCGCAACTCAGCAGTGGTTTTCATCATAAATGTCACGAAATCAAAAAGTAAAACGATATTGAGCGCGAGTGTAACGGAAAGCAGTGATAAGTCGATGACCCAGAGCGACGGTAACTGCGAAAACAGCAGTGATCAGAAAGCATCATCCATGCCCTCGGCATCACGCCATTGCCCACTGGCCACTCGCGATTGCTCGGGCGTAAAACCCCGCGACAGAAGATGTCGATAACGGCGTAACTTTTCATCATGCCCATCGGGAGCAGCATGATAATGCCGGTGGATCTGTCTTTGCGCACAGGCCAACCAATCGATATCGGCTTCATCCAGCACGGCCTGAATCAGTGCACGCGCAACCCCGCGCTGACCGAGTTCGGCACGGATGGATTCACGCCCGTAGCCGCGCTCGACCCTCATGCGGACATAAGCCTCTGCATAACGGGCATCCGACTGCCAGCCCTGTTCGGCCAATCGGCTGATCACATCGTCGATGACACGGGGATCAAAACCACGCTGCGAGAGTTTTCGCTGCAATTCGAACGCACTATGCTCACGGCGGGCCAGCAGGCCCACCGCGACCTTCTCGATTTGAGATGCGTCGGCTTTATCCTCTTGCGCCTTCGCCTGCCAATGCCAAGCCAAAACGTGACCGCTGGGTTATTCTTCGAACGCTGATACGGACTCGTCATCCTCAGAAGCACGCACCGCCGCTTTGCCCGTCGAAGCCCGCATCGAGGCCCGCAACTTGGCTTCAATGTCATCAGCCAATTCGGGATGCTCGACAAAATACTGCCGGGCGTTGTCCTTGCCCTGCCCCAGACGGATATCACCGCAGGAATACCACGCACCCGCTTTCTGGATCAGGCCGTGCGTGGTGGCCATATCGATCAACTCCATCAGGCGGGAAATGCCTTCTCCGTAGAGAATGTCCACATCAACCACCTTGAATGGCGGGGCCATTTTATTTTTCACGACCTTGATCCGGGTTTGGTTCCCGATGATCTCTTCGCCCTTCTTGACCGCCCCGACGCGACGGATGTCCAGGCGAACGGAAGCGTAGAATTTCAAGGCATTGCCGCCGGTTGTCGTCTCGGGGCTACCGTAACTGACGCCGATCTTCATCCGGATCTGGTTGATGAAGATGACCATGCAGTTCGTGCGTTTGATGTTGCCCGTCAACTTGCGCAGGGCCTGACTCATCAGACGCGCCTGCAAACCGACGTGGGCATCGCCCATCTCGCCTTCAATCTCGGCCTTGGGCACCAAGGCGGCGACGGAATCGATCACAACCACATCGACCGCACCGGAACGCACCAGCATATCGGCGATTTCCAGTGCCTGCTCGCCCGTATCCGGCTGGCTGACCAGCAGATCATCGACATTGACCCCCAGGTTTTGCGCATAAGTCGGATCCAGAGCGTGCTCCGCATCCACGAAAGCACATACGCCGCCGGTTTTTTGCGCCTGGGCAATCACCTGCAACGTCAGTGTGGTTTTACCAGAAGACTCCGGGCCATAGATTTCGACCACCCGTCCACGCGGCAGGCCGCCGATCCCGAGCGCCGCATCCAGTGCGATCGAGCCGGTGCTGATCACAGGCACGTCGACGCCCACTGTGTCGTTCATCCGCATCACGGCACCTTTACCGAACTGTCGCTCGATCTGGCTTAATGCAGCCGTCAGCGCTTTCTTACGATTTTCGTCCATGGGGGATACCTATTTATTGGTTTGCTTTACAAAGACTAAGAAAAAACAAGGAGGCGACTGAAGACGAGTCTATGTTCAACCCATCACATCAGCCATTCGGCGAAGCGCCTCATCCAACGCCTCCATGCTGGTGGCATAGCTCAGGCGGATATGGCCAGAAGCGCCGAACGCAGTCCCCGGCACCACCGCCACGCCGGCCTTCTCGAGCAACATTTCGCTCAAGGCCACGTCATCCTTCAAGCCCAAACGGGTGATCACCGCACTCACATCAGGGAAACTGTAAAATGCCCCTTGGCTCGGCAGGCAGACCACATCGGGAATCGCATTGAGTCGATCGACCACGAAATCATGCCGGGTCCGGAACGAGTGGACCATAGCCCGGATTTCGGACTGATCGCCCTCGATGGCTGCCTGAGCCGCTACCTGAGCGATCGAGCACGCACCGGAAGTACTTTGCGACTGGATCACCTTCATCGCCTTGATGATGTCGGCAGGACCCGCCGCATAGCCGATCCGCCACCCCGTCATTGCATAAGCCTTGCTTACTCCGTTCAGCACGACTGTCCGCGCCTTCAGGTCGGGCGCAACCATGGCGATGTTCGAAAAGGGCTCATCCGCCCAGAGGATTTTTTCGTACATGTCGTCGGTCGCGATCAGCAGTTTGGGATGCGCGCGCAGCACTTCGGCCATGGCAGCCCAGTCTTCCCGCGTATACGCCACACCGGTCGGATTGGAGGGACTGTTCAGCATGACGATCCGTGTCTTATCGGTAATCGCCGCCTCCAGCTGGGCAGGCAAAACCTTGAACCCCTGATTCTGCCCGGCGAGCACAATGACCGGCTCACCGCCAGCCAACAGCACCATATCCGGGTAAGAAACCCAGTAAGGCGCCACAATAATGACTTCATCCCCTGGGTTTAGCAGCGCCTGAAACAGATTGTAGATGCTTTGCTTGCCACCTGTGGACACAATGATTTCGTTCGGCGCGTAGTCCAACCCCTGATCATCACGCAGACGCTTGGCGATGGCTTGACGCAGACTCAATATCCCCTCGACTGCGGTATAGCGGGTAAAACCCGCATTGATTGCATCGATGGCGGCCGCGCGAATCGGCTCCGGGGTATCAAAATCCGGCTCACCGGCCCCGAGACTGATGATGTCGCGCCCCTCGGCCTTCAATTCGGCTGCTTTCGCGGTAACAGCCAATGTCGGTGAGGGACGTACGCGGCGAACCCGGTCTGAAAAGATCATGATCGCAAAAAGCTCCTGAACAACGATCGCCTAAACAAATGCGGTGCAACCAAGCACAAATCATGGTTGTCCGAAGTAAATCAAATGACCCGACATTCTAACGAAATCGGGGTTATTGGGATAGCGCCCCGGTCTGAATAGCAGTCCGATCTCGCACCCGGCGAAACTCGAACAGACAAACGGCCGCAGCTACCGAGACGTTCAGGCTCTCGACGGGAGCGCGCATGGGAATGTAGATCAACTGATCGCAACTTTCCTGTGTCAGACGACGCAGCCCTTCCCCTTCACTCCCCATGACCAGCGCGACCGGTTCGGCAGCGAAATCCGACTCATACAAGCTGACCATGCCGCCACCTGCCGCACCAACAACCCAGATCTGGCGGGATTTGAGATCGGCCAGCGTACGTGCAAGGTTCGTTACCTGGATGAACGGCAAGCGCTCAGCGGCGCCGGAGGCCGCCTTGCGCGCGGTTGGCGTCAGGCCGACGGCGCGATCCTTTGGTGAAATGACGGCATGAACGCCCGCAGCCTCGGCGCTGCGCAGGCAGGCACCCAGGTTGTGCGGATCAGTCACGCCATCGAGAATCAGCAAGAATGCGGGCTCGTCCAGATTGTCGAGCAACGCGAACAAATCATGCTCGTTGCCCGCAGGCTTGGGCTGATAGCGCGCCAGTACGCCTTGGTGGCGCGCCAACTCCCGATCGGCACGCACGCGGTCGGCGAAAACCTTCTCGGGGGCCTCCTCGATGGATACGCCGCGCGACTCGGCGAGCACACGCAGTTGCTGTACCCGCTTATCCTGTCGCCCTTGTTCGAAAATAACCGACAACACGCGTTCCGGATCGTGTTGAAGGGCCGCTTCGACGGCATGAAAACCACTAAGCCACTGCGTGGAAGATGCGCTTTTGCGTTCGGCCATTATTTGCGCGATTCTTCGGCAGCACCGGACTCAGACTCGGGAGCAGACGGGGTATCCGACCCGTCACCATCTGAATCGGCTTGTTCATCATCGCTACCCGCAGGTGCATCACCAGCAGGCTTTTTACGACGACGACGGCGTGGTTTGCGTTTCTTCTTGGCTGCATCATCCTCATCGGCTTCATGATCGTCCCGAGCTTCATCCCGGGCATCGCTCTTCGTTTCCGACAAAGCTTCATCGTCATCCGGCAGGACAAAATCGATTTTCCGTTCATCCAGGTCGACCCGAGCCACACGCACGGTAATGGGATCGTTCAGTGCGTACACGCGCCCCGAACGTTCGCCGCGCAACGAAAGCGTCACCGGATCGAAGTGATAGTAGTCCTTGGTCAAGGCGGTGATGTGCAACAAGCCTTCGACAAAGAAATCCTTGAGCTCGACGAACAGGCCGAAGCCCAGAACAGAAGCCACGCGCCCTTCGAACACCTCGCCCACCTTGTCGAGCATGAACTCGCACTTGAGCCAGTCCGTTGCATCACGCGTGGCTTCATCTGCACGGCGTTCGTTATTGGAGCAATGCTCACCGATGATGACCATTTCATCATGCGTGTACGGGAAGCGATCCGGGGCACCCGTACGGAGCAAGTGCCGGATGGCGCGGTGCACCATTAAATCGGGATAGCGCCGGATCGGGGAGGTGAAATGGGCATAGAATTCATGCGCCAGACCAAAGTGCCCCAGATTGTCTGGTGAGTACACCGCCTGTTTCAAGGAACGGAGAATCATGGTCTGAATCGTCAGAAAATCCGGACGACCCTGCACCCGAGACAGCAAGTCATTGAAGTCTTTGGGGCTTGGTTGATCACCGCCGCCCAAACTCAAACCCTTTTCGGCCAGCATGGCGCGCAGATCGGTGATTTTTTCTGCCGTGGGGCGATCATGCACACGATAAAGTGCCGGGATTTTATGATCGGCGACGAAACGACCAGCCGCGACATTGGCCGCGATCATGCATTCTTCGATGATCTTGTGCGCGTCGTTGCGCTCGTAGGGCACGATGGCTTCGATCTTGCGGCCTTCGCCGAAGACGATCTTGGTTTCGACGGTATCAAAATCGATCGCGCCACGACGTTCACGCGCCGCACGCAGCACCTTATACAGGCGATGAAGTGTTTCCAGCGGTTCGAGCACATGGGCATGAGCCGCGCGCGCCTCAGCATCCTGATCGATCAGCACCTTGGCAACGGTGTCGTAGGTCAGACGCGCAGCGGACTTCATCACCCCTTCGAAGAAGCGGAATTTGGCGATCTGCCCGTCATTGTTGATCAACATATCGGCACAGAGACACAGGCGATCGACATCTGGGTTCAGCGAACACAAACCGTTTGACAGCACCTCCGGGAGCATGGGGAGCACGCGCCCGGGAAAGTAAACGGACGTCGCGCGATTGAAACCCTCGCGGTCCAAGGCAGAGCCCACATTGACATAATGACTGACATCGGCAATCGCCACCAGCAACCGGAAACCATCTGGCGTTGCCTGACAGAACACCGCATCGTCGAAATCCTTGGAATCGGCGCCATCGATGGTGACCAGTGGCATATGGCGCAAGTCGACCCGCCCTGACTTGTGGCTTTCCTCGACTTCGGGATTCAAACCATCGATGGCAGCCAGAACTTCTTGTGGCCACTCGTGAGGAATACCGTGGGAGTTGATGGCGACGTCGATTTCCATGCCGGGCGACATGTGATCACCCAACACTTCAACAACCTTGCCGACGGGCTTGTGGCGCAACGTAGGCTGCTCGACCAATGCAACCCGCACGATCTGACCGTCGCGCGCGCCCATCAGATCGGTCATCGGTACAAGAATATCCTGAGTGATCCGCGCATGATCGGGAACCACAAAGGCGATACCCGCCTCCAGCACCAGACGGCCGACAATCTCGGCATTGGCCCGCTCGATCACCTCGACCAGATTCCCTTCGCGGCGTCCACGACGGTCGAGCCCGGTCACCTGCACGACGGCACGGTCGCCGTTGAGCAGCGCACGCATCACGCGGGGCGACAGGAACACATCGTCGCCGCCATCATCCGGCACAAGAAAACCGAAGCCATCACGATGACCCAACACGCGACCGCGCACCAACTCGGCATGAGTGACCGGCACGTAACCGCCGCGACGATTACGGATGACCTGTCCATCACGCTCCATCGCGCGCATGCGGCGACTCAAGCCTTCGATCCGCTCATCATCACCATCGTATCCCAGGAGGCTGATCAATCGATTCAGCGTCAGAGGGCCGTCGTGCTCCGCGAGCAACTGCAAAATGAATTCCCGGCTCGCCACCGGATTCTCGTATTTTTCAGCCTCTAGGGCCGCTTGGGGATCTGATACCGTCTCTTGGGACATGGAAACCTTAATCTGTAAAAACATAAAAAATGAGCCTGCGCCACATTACCAGGCGACAAACCCGCGAATAAACCCATTTATTCGATTCAATTTAACATGATAATCCATTTCACCGGATACCCGATGCCCAATCCTCTATACTTCGCATCTTATGCAGGACACCAGATTCACTTTAGTCACCGATTATCAACCTGCCGGCGATCAACCGGCGGCCATAGCTCGACTCGTCGAGGGCCTTCAGGATGGACTCGCGCAGCAAACCCTTCTGGGCGTCACCGGCTCAGGGAAAACCTTCACGATCGCGAATGTCATCGACCGGCTGCAACGCCCGGCACTTGTGTTGGCACCGAACAAAACGCTGGCCGCCCAACTCTATGGCGAGCTGAAAGGATTTTTCCCGAATAACGCGGTTGAATATTTCGTCTCTTACTACGATTACTATCAGCCGGAAGCCTACGTGCCCGCATCGGACACATTCATCGAGAAAGATGCCTCGGTCAACGAGCATATCGAGCAGATGCGGCTCTCTGCAACCAAGGCACTATTGGAACGCCGGGATGTCATCATCGTCGCAACGGTTTCCTCCATCTACGGCCTCGGCGACCCGGATGCTTACCTGAAGATGATTTTGCATCTGGTTCGCGGAGAAAAGGCGGATCAGCGTCAGATACTGCGCCGGCTGGCCGAGATGCAATACACCCGCAATGATATGGAATTTCGCCGCGGCACTTATCGCGTGCGCGGCGATGTGATCGATATCCACCCGTCCGAATCCGACGACGAAGGCGTTCGCGTCGAACTGTTTGATGACGAAATCGAGCAGATTTCCTTGTTCGACCCGCTCACCGGCGCCATTCGGCGTCGGCTGCCTCGCTTCACCATCTACCCGTCCTCGCACTATGTCACGCCGCGTGAACGGATTCTGGCTGCCGTCGAATCCATCAAGGATGAACTGGCGCAGCAACTGGAACACCTGAATGCAGAGAACAAACTGGTCGAGGCCCAACGACTCGCGCAACGCACACGCTTCGACATCGAAATGATGTACGAGCTGGGGTACTGCAATGGCATTGAAAACTACTCACGTTACCTGTCCGGACGTCAACCCGGGGAACCGCCGCCTTGCCTCTACGACTACCTCCCACCTGATGCCTTGCTGATTATCGACGAATCTCATGTCACCGTCCCCCAGCTCGGGGCGATGTATAAGGGGGATCGTTCCCGCAAGGAAACCCTGGTCAATTTCGGTTTCCGGCTTCCATCCGCGCTCGATAACCGCCCATTGAAATTCGATGAGTTCGAACGAATGATGCCGCAGACCATTCATGTATCAGCCACGCCCGGGCCGTATGAGGGCAGCCATTCGGCGCAAGTTGTCGAACAGGTAGTCCGACCCACCGGTCTGGTCGATCCGGAAATTGAAATACGACCCGTTGCAAGTCAGGTCGACGATGTGCTCTCGGAGATTCGCGACCGTGCCACGCGCCGCGAACGGGTACTGATTACAACACTGACGAAACGGATGGCAGAAGATCTTGCCGATTATCTGGCAGAACATGATGTGCGCGTTCGCTACCTCCATTCCGATGTCGATACGGTCGAGCGCGTCGAGATTATCCGCGACCTGAGGCTGGGGATTTTTGATGCACTTATCGGCATTAACCTGCTACGCGAAGGTCTGGATATCCCAGAAGTCTCACTCGTCGCCATTTTCGATGCCGACAAGGAAGGCTTCCTGCGATCAGAGCGATCATTGATTCAAACCATCGGTCGCGCCGCCAGAAATCTTCACGGCAAGGCCATTTTGTATGCAGACCGAATCACGGATGCCATGCGCAAGGCGATCGATGAGACCGACCGAAGGCGGGCCAAGCAGATCCAGCACAATCTGGAACAAGGCATCACGCCCAAAGGAATCGATAAACGAGTAGATGACATTCTGCAGTCAGGCGACTACAAGATTCCCGGCTCTCGCGGCGCAAGCCAGAGGAGCAGGAGAATGGCGCAGGTGGCAGAAACAGAGAGTGATTTCAGCGTCACCATGAGTTCCGAGCAAATCTTGAAGCAAATCAAGGAACGTGAAGCCAAAATGTATCGGCTAGCCAAGGATCTGGAATTCGAAGCGGCCGCACGCATCCGTGATGAAATTCATCGGTTACAAGAACAACTGATTGCTGCCGACGCAAAATAAAAACAATCACGAACACAAAAAACCCGGCCTCGGCCGGGTCATCATTCAAACGGACCCACTTATCCTTGACTCACTGATATCCCTGACTCAGTGATCATTTGGATGGTGCAGGCACTGCTTGCTCGGAGCTCTGCATCTTCATGGCTTTCTCTTGCAAGTCACGCATGTGCTTTTCTTTGGCGTCCAACTCTTTGAACATGTCCTTGGCCTTCGGATCAACTTTGATCATGGCCGCGCGCACATCGTTGCGAAGTTTCTCGGACTGCTTCTGGATTTTGGGATCCTGGAATGCCTTGGCCTGACGCTGTTCGAACTCCTGCTGACCTTCACGGAATTTCTGAATTTCCTTCGCCCGCTCCGGGTCATTCTCCTTCATACCCTGAATTTTGGTCACCTGCGCCTTCAACTCATCGTATTTGGACTGAGCGTCGAAATTCTTGTCGGACATCGCGTTCTTGATCGAGTCTCGAAGACCATCGCGCTGCTTGCCGAGCTTGGGGTTCTTCTTGTAAGCCTCCGCCTCAATACCCTGAAGCTTCTGCTCAAGCGCGCCTATCTCCTGACGGGTTTGCTGGAAGTCTTTCATCAGCGCCATTTGTTCTGGAGACAATGTAGGCATCGCAGGCTGTGCAGCTTGACCCGCAGGCGGCGTATCTGCTGCGTAGGCGCCGACTGTCATCAACCCCAGAACGACGCCAAGGGCCAGAGCAGAATGACGAATACCGCGGAATTTATTGGAAACAGACATGAATATCCTCATCAATAATGAAACGAATGATACAAACCACAAGAGTCTGACAAAGGCCGCCCAAAATAACAACCGAGAAAGCAAAAAAAACCGGCTTAAAGCCGGTTTTCAACAAGTCAACCCGAGATGAAGTTACTCAGTGGCAGCCGCAGTTTCGCTGCGTTGCACAAACTCAACGTACGCCATAGGCGCGTTATCGCCAGCACGATTACCACACTTGAGAATACGCACATAACCACCTGCACGTGCTTTAAAGCGCGGGCCAAGGTCTGAAAACAACTTACCGACGACTTCCTTGTTGCGGGTCTGAGCAAAAGCCAGACGACGCGCGTGCACGGAGTCATCCTTTGCCAGAGTAATCAAAGGTTCTGCGAAACGACGCAGTTCCTTTGCCTTCGGCAAAGTAGTTTTGATCAACTCATGTTCAATCAATGAGTTGGTTAAAGAACGCATCAGCGCATTACGCTGTGCAGAGTTACGGCCGAGTTGACGACCAGAAAGACGGTGACGCATGTCAGATACCCCAAAAAATTCAAATCGCCTTAAATCTTCGACTCAGCGAGATTCAAAAGCTCTGCAGGTGGCCAGTTCTCGAGACGTTGACCCAGAGACAAACCCTGTTTGGCCAGCACGTCCTTGATTTCAGTCAGCGATTTCTTGCCCAGATTCGGCGTTTTCAACAACTCGATTTCGGTACGCTGAATGAGATCACCGATGTAATAAATGTTCTCGGCTTTCAAGCAGTTCGCCGAACGAACAGTCAATTCCAGATCATCAACCGGACGCAGGAGGACAGGATCAACCGTAGGTGCCTGTTCAATGACCGGCTCTACTTTTTCAGCCTTGAGATCTACGAAGACCGACAACTGATCCACCAGAATCCCAGCCGCTTGACGAATGGCATCTTCGGCAGAAATGGAGCCGTTGGTTTCGATATCAAGAACCAGTGAATCAAGGTCGGTACGCTGCTCGACACGCGCACGTTCTACCGAGTAGGAGACGCGACGCAATGGAGAAAAGGAAGCATCGACCAGCAGACGACCAATCTGACCACCCGCCTCTTCACGACGCGCACTGGCAGGAACGTAACCTTTACCACGAGTGACCTTGAAGGTCATGACCAGGCTGCCCTGATCATTCAATGTGGCAATGTGATGCTCAGGATTGATGATTTCAACAGCGTGATCGGCCTTGATATCGGCAGCAGTTATCGCTCCAGCACCTGTTTTCTTGATACTCAGCACGGCTTCATCGCGACCATGCAGGATGACCGAAAGGCCTTTTAGATTAAGCAGAATTTCCAGCACGTCCTCATGTACACCTTCAATAGTAGTGTACTCGTGAACAACGCCTTCGATTTCCGCTTCGGTTACGGCAACGCCCGGGATGGAAGAAAGAAGAATACGACGAAGCGCATTACCAAGTGTATAACCGAAGCCACGCTCAAGCGGCTCCAGCACGACACGGGCCCGCGTCGCGTCCAGAACCTGAACATCGACCAGTCGTGGCTTAAGCAGTTCGGTAGAACCCAATTGCATGACAAACCCCCGTTAATTACTTGGAATACAATTCGACAACGAGCGATTCGTTGATTTCGGCCGGCAACTCATCGCGAGAAGGAGCCGATTTGAATACGCCTTCCATCTTCGCTGCGTCGACAGAAATCCACGACACGTCAGGTCGTTGCGCGGCAATTTCAAGAGAATCCTTGATGCGCTGTTGCTTACGTGAAGATTCACGAACAGCAACAACGTCGTTAGCAGCCACTTGATAGGAAGCGATGTTGACCACTTCGCCGTTGACGGTAATGGCGCGGTGAGAGACCAGCTGGCGTGATTCCGAACGCGTAGAACCGAAGCCCATGCGATAAACCACGTTATCCAGACGGCATTCGAGCAATTGCAGCAGGTTTTCACCAGTAGAACCCTTCAGCTGTGCCGCTTTCTTGAAATAGTTGGCGAACTGGCGCTCGAGCACACCGTAAATACGACGCAGCTTCTGCTTCTCACGGAGCTGAACGCCATAGTCAGAAACCTTCTGCTTACGTGCCGCACCGTGTTGACCGGGCGCGCGATCATGATGACATTTGTCTTCGTGTGAACGTACACCGGATTTGAGGAAAAGGTCAGTGCCTTCACGGCGACTCAACTTACATTTAGGACCAAGATAACGAGCCATAATCTAATACCTCTCAGACACGACGCTTTTTGGGCGGACGGCAACCATTGTGGGGAATCGGAGTGACATCAGTGATGACGCCAACTTTGAAACCGACCGAATTCAACGCACGGATGGTTGACTCGCGACCAGGGCCCGGGCCTTTGATCTCGACATCAATGTTCTTTACGCCATAAGCCTTGGCCGCTTCGCCCGCCCGCTCGGCAGCAACCTGTGCAGCAAAGGGTGTCGACTTGCGCGAACCACGGAAACCGGAACCACCCGATGTGGCCCAGCTCAGGGCATTGCCTTGACGATCGGTAATCGTCACGATCGTGTTATTGAAGGACGCGTGGACATGAGCCACAGCATCAGTGACCACGCGCTTGATTTTCTTGCGCGCGGGGGCATTAGATTTAGCCATTTAGTAATCCTACTCTCGTAAATCGAAGAATATTAAGCCTGATTAGCGCTTAACCAGGCGACGCGGACCCTTGCGAGTCCGTGCGTTTGTCCGTGTGCGCTGTCCACGGAGTGGCAGGCCGCGTCGATGCCGCAACCCACGATAACAACCCAGATCCATCAAACGTTTGATGTTCATGGAGACATCACGTCGAAGGTCACCTTCGACGACAAATTTGGCCACTTCAGCGCGCAAGGCCTCAACTTCGGACTCTGACAAGTCACGAACCTTACGGCTCGGCTCAACGCCAGAAGCCTGGCAAATTGCCTGCGCACGCGTAGTGCCAATGCCATAAATAGATGTGAGTGCAATAACTACATGTTTTTGCACCGGAATATTAATTCCCGCGATACGTGCCATCGAAGATCACCTTAAAAAATGAGCGCGAAACTATAAAACAAAAAGAAGACGGAATCAATACAATGCGCCCGTATTCTTATAATCCAGACTTGAAGTGTGCTTTACGCACCAAGCTATCGTACTGGTGGGAAACCAGATGAGATTGAACCTGGGCCATGAAGTCCATCAGAACAACCACGATAATCAACAGAGAAGTGCCGCCAAAATAGAAAGGCACATTCCAATACAGAATCAGGAACTCAGGCAGCAAACAAACCGCCGTGATATACAGAGCACCCCAGAAGGTTAAGCGCGTGAGCACCTTATCGATGTAACGAGCAGTATGTTCGCCGGGGCGAATACCGGGTACGAACGCGCCTGAACGCTTGAGGTTATCCGCTGTCTCGCGCGAGTTAAAAACCAATGCCGTGTAGAAAAAGCAGAAGAAAATAATCGCAGCCGCATACAAACCAACGTACAGGGGCTGACCGGGAGACAGAGCAGTAGAAAGATTACGCAGCCAAGCCATGTTCTCCTGCTGTCCCAACCAGTTACCCAGTGTTGCCGGAAATAGAATGATACTGGAAGCAAAAATGGGCGGAATTACACCGGCCATATTGAGCTTCAGTGGCAGATGGGAAGACTGCTGACCCGACATTCCTCGCCCTTGCTGACGGCGTGCGTAGTTGACGGTAATGCGACGCTGACCACGCTCGACGAACACAACAAAAGCGGTCACAGCAACAATCAATACAGCAAGAATCAGCAAGGTAATCACACCAAGTTCACCGGTACGCACCAACTCGGCTGTACCACCAATAGCGGTAGGCAAGCCGGCCACGATACCTGCGAAGATGATCAATGAGATACCATTGCCGACACCACGTTCCGTGATCTGCTCACCGAGCCACACCAGCAGCATGGTACCGGTGAGCAGAGTCATGGTAGCGACGAACAAAAAGCCGAAACCCGGCGTATACACCAGACTCTGCCCGCCGACTGACTGCCCCTGCAGAGCGATGGAAACGCCCAAAGCCTGGACCAGACCAAGAGCCAAGGTGCCGTAACGGGTGTACTGCGTGATCTTTCTGCGACCGGCCTCGCCTTCTTTCTTGATCCGCTCAAGCGACGGCAGAACCGATGAAAGCAATTGCACGATAATCGAGGCTGAAATGTAGGGCATCACCCCCAGCGCGAACAGAGACATCCGCGACAAGGCGCCACCGGAAAACATGTTCATCATGCCTAGAATGCCGCCGGAGTGCTGCGTAAACAATGTACGCATCACATTGACGTCAATACCAGGCAAGGGAATGAACGTGCCGATTCGATAGACAACCAGCACCATAATCACAAAGAAAATGCGCTGACGGAGCTCGGTCAACCGACCGGCCCCCGCCAAACTTGCTACACCGGCATTTGATAGCGCCACGGGTTACTCCGCTTTTCCACCGGCCGCAACAATAGCGCTCAATGCGCCCTTGCTGACTCGAATGCCCTGAACCTGAACCGGCTTGGTCACTTCACCGGAAAGCATGATTTTAACGAAGCGAACATCGTTTCGAATCAGGCCAGCGGCTTTCAAAGTTTCAAGAGAAACTACGCCATCAAGCTTATTGAGTTCAGAGGTACGGATCTCGGCTGATGCCAGAGCACGCAGCGAACGGAAGCCCATCTTGGGCAGACGACGCTGGATCGGCATCTGACCGCCTTCAAAACCTGTCTTGTGGAAGCCACCGGAACGGGACTTCTGCCCCTTGTGACCGCGACCTGCAGTCTTGCCCAGACCAGAACCGACGCCGCGACCAACGCGGGTGCGGTTTTTGTGACTGCCGTCAGCTGGCGATAGAGTATTCAGACGCATTACTTGGACTCCTGAACTTCGAGCAGATACTCGACTTTGTTGATCATGCCACGGTTCTCTGGCGTATCCATGACTTCAACTTCATGATTCATCCGACGCAAACCGAGACCTTTCACACACGCTTTGTGCGTGGCCAAACGCCCGATGGTTGAACGAATCAATTTAATACGAATCATTGACGGCTTGCTCATGACGCACTCCCAACAATCTCTTCTACACGCTTGCCACGCTTGGAAGCGATCATTTCAGGTGAATTGATTGACTGCAGACCGTTTACGGTAGCGCGAATCACGTTCATGTGGTTACGGGTGCCAATGCATTTGGCCAGGACGTTACGCACACCAACGGCCTCGAATACGGCACGCATCGCACCACCGGCAATAACACCGGTACCTTCGGAGGCTGGCTTCATGAACACCTGAGCGGCGCCATGATTACCAATTGTCGAGTAATACAGCGTACCGTCACGCAAAGGCACATCGACCATATTGCGCTTCGCGCGGTCCATAGCCTTCTGGATGGCAGCCGGCACTTCTTTCGCCTTACCGTAGCCGAAACCAACACGACCCTCACCATCGCCAACAACCGTCAGCGCAGTGAATGAAAAAATACGACCACCTTTGACGACCTTGGCAACCCGGTTCACAGCCACGAGTTTCTCGATCAAGCCATCGGTCGCAACTTCGTTAGAATTTCTACTCATTGCATAACCTCTTAGAATTGCAGACCGGCTTCACGAGCGGATTCGGCCAATGCCTTGATCCGGCCATGGAAAATGAATCCAGAACGGTCAAATGCGACGTTTGTAATGCCTTTGGCCAAGGCAGCCTTCGCAACTGTCTCACCGACACGCTTGGCAGCTTCGATGTTGCCGCCGTGCTTACCCGCTTCGAGAACACCCGGGTGCAACGTTGAGGAAGAAGCAACAACGGTCGCGCCATCAGGGGCGAAGATCTGAGCATAGGTATGCTGCGCTGTACGGTAAACCGTCAGCCGATGAACACCCAACCGGACGATTTTGGCACGTGTGCGGCGCGCGCGACGCAGACGATTTTGTGATTTTTCGTTCATAGCTAACCCTTATTTCTTCTTCGCTTCCTTACGGAAGATGACTTCATCGTGGTACTTCACGCCCTTGCCCTTATAAGGCTCTGGCGGACGATAACCACGGATATTGGAAGCCACTTGACCAACCTTTTGACGATCCGCACCACGGATAATAATTTCCGTTTGTGATGGGGTTTCAATGGTGATGCCCGCAGGAATAGCGAAGTTAATTGGATGAGAAAAGCCCAGTGCAAGATTCAGAACATTACCCTGAACCTGCGCACGGTAACCCACACCAACCAGCTGCAACTTCATTTCGAAACCGGCTGTTACGCCCTGAATGTTGTTGTTTGCCAGGGCACGCATGGTGCCCGCCAGAGCAATGTACTGCTCAGACTCAGGCTCAAAACGCAGTTCGTTAGCCGCCATATCGACATTGACTGATTTGTGCAATGTCAGTTCAAGCTGACCTTTCGGGCCCTTGAATGAGATTACTTGACCATTTAGTTTAACCTCGACACCTTTGGGAATGGCGACGGGCTTTTTAGCAACACGACTCATGATTCACTCCCAATTAAGATACGAAGCAAATAACTTCACCGCCGATGTTTTGCCGACGCGCTTCGCGATCAGGCATCACACCCTGTGATGTAGAAAGAATAGCCACCCCCAGACCACCGATAACGGTAGGCAGTTCGTCCGCGTTCTTGTAAACACGGAAGCCCGGCTTGGAGACACGCTTGATCATGTCAATAACCGGTTTGCCCTGAAAATATTTCAGCGCAATAGACAAGGTTGGCTTACTGTCGCTCGAAACCTGGAAGTCACCGATATAACCTTCTTCTTTCAGAACTTTGGCAATTGCTTGCTTGAACTTGGATGAAGGCATGCTAACGCTCGGCTTGCGAGCATTCTGAGCGTTACGGATACGGGTCAGCATGTCGGAAATTGGATCACTCATACTCATAATGTCACCTCATTACCAACTTGCTTTGCGCAGGCCTGGAATCTCACCAGACATCGCCAATTGACGGAGCTTGTTCCGACCGAGCGCGAACTTGCGGTAAACACCCTTCGGGCGACCCGTGATCGTGCAACGCCGAACCTGGCGGCACACGGAAGAGTCACGCGGCAACTTGCTCAATGCAGCCGAAGCTTGCATTTTCGCATCGAAATCCGCGTTTTGATCATTCAGAACGGCACGTAATTGCACCCGCTTAGCCTGATAGCGGGCGGAGAGCTTTTTACGCTGCTCTTCCCGATTCAACATACTTTTTTTAGCCATTTAAAACTCCCTTACCGGCGGAATGGGAAACCGAAGCATTCGAGCAGTGCCCGAGCCTGGTCATCATTCTGAGCGGTAGTCGTGATCGTGATATCCATCCCGCGAATTTGATCGATTTTGTCGTAATCAATTTCCGGGAAAATAATTTGCTCTTTCACGCCCATGCTGTAATTGCCACGACCATCAAACGACTTGGGATTGAGGCCACGGAAATCACGTATGCGCGGAATAGAGATCTGGATCAACCGATCGAAGAATTCGTACATCGTACTTCCTCTCAGGGTCACCTTGACGCCCAACGGCATCCCTTCGCGCAGCTTGAAGCCGGCAATTGACTTACGCGCGTAAGTCACAACGGGCTTTTGGCCCGAAATTGCTGCCATTTCTTCCACTGCACTGTCGATTACTTTCTTGTCACGGGCCGAGTCACCCAGGCCCATGTTCAAAGTAATCTTGGTCAGCTTCGGAACGGCCATGACATTATCTATACCCAGCTTTTCTTTAAGCTCAGGCAGATAAGTACTGGAGTATAATTCCTGAAGACGAGCCATTCTAATTCAACCTATTTTGTGTCAACGACTTCGCCGTTGGATTTAAAAAAACGAACTTTCGTGCCGTCTTCAAGTTTCTTGAAGCCAACCCGGTCACCTTTTTCGGAGGCGGGATTAAACAGCATTACGTTAGAAATATCAATGGATTTCTCCATTTCGATAATTCCGCCCGTCTGACCCAGCATCGGGTTGGGCTTCATATGCTTTTTAACCTTGTTGATATTTTCGACGACAACGCGGGCACCATCATCGATCACGCGCAGCACTGTGCCGCGACGACCTTTATCTTTACCTGCGATGACAACTACTTCATCACCTTGTCGAATTCTACGCATGGCGATATCCTCAAATCACTTCTGGCGCAAGCGACACAATCTTCATGAACTTGTCGCCCCGCAGTTCGCGGGTGACAGGGCCAAAGATACGCGTGCCGATTGGCTCGAGTTTAGCGTTTAACAAAACAGCAGCATTGCCATCGAAACGGATCAACGAACCGTCCGCACGACGAACGCCTTTAGCGGTGCGCACAACAACGGCGTTGTAAACGTCACCCTTTTTGACACGACCGCGTGGGATAGCATCTTTGATTGACACCTTGATGATGTCACCAATACCCGCATAACGACGATGTGAGCCGCCCAGCACTTTGATGCACTGGATTTTCTTGGCGCCACTGTTGTCCGCAGAGTCCAGAATGGTTTGCATTTGAATCATGATTCTTGCTCCTTATACGGCTGCGCGGGTAATAACGCGAACCAATGTCCAGGATTTCGTCTTGGAAATCGGACGTGACTCACGGATTTCAACGCTATCGCCCACACGAGACTGATTGTCTTCATCGTGAACGTGAAGCTTTGTGGTTTTCGTGATGAACTTACCGTACAAGGGATGTTTTACACGGCGCTCGATAGCAACCGTGATTGATTTATCCATCTTGTCGCTGGTCACGCGACCAACGCGGGTACGGACTACATTTTCGTTAGTTTCAGTAGACATCTCAGCCTTGCTCCTTCTCGGTCAGAATCGTTTTGATCCGAGCCACGTTTTTCCGCGCTTCGCGAATCAAATGCGATTTGGATTCCTGACCTGTCGCTTTTTGCATGCGCAGATTGAACTGTTCGCGTTTGATCGCCAACAATTCCTCACGCAAACCTTCTGGTGATTTTTCGCGCAATTCGTTAGTGATTTTGCCCATTACATCAGTACCCGCGTTACGAAGGTCGTCTTGACGGGAAGCTTGGCCGAGGCCAATGAGAACGCTTGACGCGCGATATCTTCTGTCACACCTTCAATTTCATAAAGCATCTTGCCGGGCTGGATTTTAGCCACCCAGTACTCGACGCTCCCTTTACCCTTACCCATCCGCACTTCCAGTGGCTTCTTGGTGATCGGGGTGTCCGGGAAAATCCGGATCCAGATCTTGCCGCCCCGCTTCACATGACGTGAAATGGCACGACGAGCCGACTCGATTTGACGAGATGTAATTTCACCGCGCTCCAGTGATTTCAGACCGAATTCACCAAAGCTCACCTTGTTGCCTGTCGTCGCAATGCCCCGATTTTTACCCCGGAACTGCTTGCGGAATTTTGTACGTTTTGGCAGCAGCATAATGTTAGCTCCACTTACCTATCTGATCGGTTCAGGCTGTCGCAGCTTTGCCATCACGGTTACCCGGGATGCCAAACACTTCGCCTTTAAAAATCCAAACTTTGACGCCGATGACGCCATAGGTAGTTTGGGCCTCTGCAAAGCCGTAATCGATGTCGGCACGCAGGGTGTGCAAGGGCACACGACCTTCGCGGTACCACTCGTTACGGGCAATCTCTGCACCGCCTAATCGACCAGATACATTGACTTTGATCCCACCCGCACCGAGGCGCATGGAGGTTTGCACGGCACGCTTCATGGCGCGACGGAACATGATCCGACGCTCGAGTTGCTGTGCAATGGATTCTGCGACCAATTGCGCGTCCAGTTCCGGCTTGCGGATCTCTTCAACCGAGAGTTTGACCGCGTTGCGATCGACCCCCAGCATCGGTGCAATTTCGCCGCGCAGACGCTCAATATCCTCACCCTTGCGACCAATCACGATCCCAGGACGAGCCGTGTGAATCGTAACTGACGCAGAACGGGCCGGACGCTCGATCTGAATACGTGAAACGGACGCTTCTTTCAGTTTGTTCTTGATGTACGCACGCGTACGCACATCCTGGTTCAACTGAACCGGAAACAACTTACTATCGGCATACCAGCGAGATGTCCAATCAGAGGAAATCCCGAGCCGGAATCCTACCGGATGTACTTTCTGACCCATAACTCTCCCCTTACCGCTCGCTGACCGTGACTAGAATATGACTGGTTTTTTTCAGGATACGTGCGCCGCGGCCTTTGGCACGTGCACGGAAACGTTTCAAAACCGGACCCTCGTCGACCATGATCGTCGCGATACGCAGACGATCGACGTCCGCGCCTTCATTATTTTCCGCGTTGGCAATCGCCGACTCCAGAACCTTCTTGATCAGATCAGCGCCTTTCTTGTCGCTGAACGTCAAAGTTTCGATTGCCTGAGCGACGTCCTGCCCCCGCACCAGATCCGCAACAAGGCGGGCCTTCTGAGGAGAAATACGTGCATAACGGTGTAAAGCTGTAGCTTGCATATCAGTCTCCTAGCGCTTGGCTTTCTTGTCAGCCACATGTCCCCGGTAAGTCCGGGTAGGCGCAAACTCACCGAGTTTGTGTCCAACCATGTTTTCGTTGACAAGAACTGGAATGTGCTGGCGACCGTTATGGACCGCGATGGTCAGGCCAATGAAATCCGGAAGGATCATCGAGCGACGAGACCAGGTCTTTATGGGCCGACGGTTATTGGCCGCAGCAGCCTCTTCCACCTTTTTCAGCAAGTGATGGTCCACGAAGGGACCTTTCTTAAGTGAACGTGGCACCTTTTAACCCTCTATATCAGTGAATTATTTAGAACGACGACGAACAATAAGTTTGTCCGTACGCTTGTTCGTCCGAGTTTTGTAGCCCTTGGTCGGCACGCCCCATGGGGTGACCGGATGACGGCCACCCGAGGTACGGCCTTCACCACCACCGTGCGGGTGATCCACCGGGTTCATGACCACACCACGTACGGTCGGACGAATGCCGCGCCAACGTGTCGCACCAGCCTTGCCCAGAGAGCGGAGGCTATGTTCATGATTGCTGACTTCGCCAAGCGTTGCGCGACAATCAGCCAGCACCTTACGGGTCTCGCCAGAACGCATGCGCAGGGTGACATAGGCACCTTCGCGAGCCACCAGTTGCACGGCAGCACCGGCACTACGCGCCATCTGTGCGCCCTTGCCCGGCTTCAGCTCGATCGCATGAATGGTTGAACCGATCGGAATGTTGCGCATTGGCAAGCAGTTACCGGCACGGATTGGCGCCTCAACACCTGACTGAACCACTTGACCAGGAACCACGCCACGAGGTGCCAGAATATAGGCACGCTCACCATCGGCGTACATAATCAATGCAATGTGCGCGGTGCGGTTCGGATCATATTCAATACGTTCTACTGTGGCCGGAATGCCATCTTTGTTACGCTTGAAGTCGACCAGACGGTAATGCTGCTTGTGACCACCGCCGATATGGCGCGTGGTGATACGGCCGAGGTTGTTACGACCACCGGTGTTGGATTTCTTCTCCAGCAAAGGAGCGTACGGAGCACCTTTGTAGAGATGCGACCGATCGATCTCGATGACCGCACGGCGCCCCGGTGAGGTTGGTTTTGCAATTTTCAATGCCATGATTTAATTCCTTACTTAACCAGACCGGTTTAGTTCGCCTGGCCCAGATCAATCGCTTGACCTTCAGCCAGAGTGACATAAGCCTTTTTCCAAGCAGCGCGACGACCAGCCACACCACGGAAACGGCGAGACTTGCCAGCCACGTTCAGCGTTTGAACCGACAGCACATTAACGCTGAACAGTTGCTCGACTGCCGCCTTGATGTCTGCCTTGGTTGCCGTGGTAGACACACGGAACGCATACTGGTTTTCTTGGTTCGCCCGCGCTGTTTTTTCGGTCACCAACGGTGAACGCAATACGTCAAAAAGTTTTTCCCGCATCATGACAACCACTCCTCAACCATTTTGACGGCCGCACGGGTAATCACCACGCGCTCGGCGCCAACCAGACTCACCGGATCCAACATGTCAGCCGTGAGATAACCCAGATTGATCACGTTCCGCGAACCCAGGAAGAAATGCTCATCGAATGCCTCGGCGACAAACAATGTGCGACCACCCTGAATACCCAGGTTTTTCACCAGACCCAACACTTCACGTGTCTTGGGTGAAGAAACCGTCAGCGACTCGACAACGATCAGGCGATCTTGACGAACCAACTCTGAGAAGATAGAAGCCATCGCAACGCGATAGGCTTTACGGTTGATCTTCTGCTCGAAGTTACGTGGGCGAGCAGCAAAGGTCACACCACCGGTACGCCAGACAGGAGACCGGGTAGACCCGGCACGGGCACGCCCTGTTCCTTTCTGATTCCAGGGCTTTTTACCGCCACCGGAAACTTCTGAGCGTGTCAATTGACGCTTGGTGCCAGAACGGGCACCAGCCATAAACGCAACCACCGCCTGATGAATCAGACCTTCGTTGTAGCTGCGATCGAAAATTTCTTCTGAGACGCTGATCGCAGCGCCATCTTTAACCTGTAATTCCATGACGTGCCTCAGCCTTTAATCTTGACAGAAGGACGAACGATGACGTCGCCGCCTGTTGAACCTGGCACGGCGCCTTTCACGAGGATCAAACCACGCTCGACATCGACCCGAACCACTTTCAAACCCAAAGACGACACGCGCTCATCACCCATATGACCGGACATCTTCTTACCCGGAAATACACGGCCCGGTGTCTGGTTTTGACCGATGGAACCCGGCACACGGTGTGAACGGGAGTTACCATGGGTCGCATCTTGAGTGCGGAAGTTGTGACGCTTAACGGTACCCGCAAAGCCTTTACCTTTGCTCTGGCCTGCCACGTCAACCTTCTCGACACCATCGAAGATAGAGACTGTGATCTCTGCGCCAGGCTCAAAACCTGCAAGCTCGTCAGCAGAAATACGGAATTCCGTGGACATGCGACCAGATGCGGTTTGCGCCTTCGCGTAATGACCGGCCATCGCTTTGGTTACACGCGAGGCACGACGGGTACCGGTAGTTACCTGAACGGCCGTATAGCCATCCACTTCCGGGGTTTTGAGTTGGGTCACGCGATTGGGCTCGACCTCAATGACGGTCACTGGCGTAGAAACACCAGCATCGTCAAAGACGCGAGTCATGCCGACCTTGCGACCGACTACACCTAAAGACATGGTTAATACCTCTAACTTATGAAAGACGCCGATTACGATTGACCGGTTCGCCTGAAATATTCAGCCCGACGCAACAGCGCCGGGCTGAAAAGGGTCATTAATTTATCAGCATTCAAACAGGACGTAAAGCCCTATTTGAATAGCAAATTAATTCAACCGGATTTGCACGTCTACACCAGCGGCCAGATCGAGCTGCATCAGCAAATCAACAGTGCGATCCGTCGGCTCGATGATGTCAAGCACTCGCTTGTGCGTGCGAAGCTCGTACTGGTCACGCGCGTCTTTATTGACGTGCGGTGAAGTCAGTACGGTGAAACGCTCTTTACGGCTCGGCAAAGGGATGGGACCCTTGACCCGAGCACCTGAACGGCGCGCAGTATCAACGATTTCTGCTGCTGAACGATCGATCAAGCGATGATCGAAGCTTTTCAGACGGATACGGATAGTTTGAGAAGCCATATTAATTACTCGATGATTTTAGAGACAACACCGGCACCGACTGTGCGGCCGCCTTCACGAATCGCAAAGCGCAGGCCGTCTTCCATCGCAATCGGTGCAATCAGGCTGACGGTCATGGCGACGTTGTCGCCCGGCATGACCATTTCGGTGCCTTCCGGCAGAGCGCATGAGCCGGTGACGTCCGTGGTGCGGAAGTAGAACTGGGGACGGTAGCCGTTGAAGAATGGGGTATGACGACCACCTTCTTCTTTGCCCAGAATGTACACTTCGGCTTCGAACTTGGTGTGCGGCTTGATTG
>NZ_JAQTTX010000001.1 GCF_028710545.1 Halothiobacillus sp.
CGCCTGGTTGAAAGACACCCTCGAAAAACTACCCACCTGGCCCAACAGCCGCATCGATGAACTGTTGCCCTTCAGGCAGAAAGCATAAACGACCCATGTTTTACAGGTGGAGCGGTTGGACGCTTACGAAACGGTACACTAGGTCTGCTCTCGACCTATGGCTACTTGCAACTTGGTGTATCATTATTATCTTGCTCAGAAAGTTAGAGCAGTTACGTTTTATTGCCAAGACCCTTCATTTTTCTTGTTGACGGCAAGTCGCGGACTTGCTGGTATCGGTGAAAAAAGCGTCACTGATGATCGATCTTCGCTCGATAGCGTGCTCAAGAGAAGGCCCTGCGCCTGTCTTTGTCTGGATTGATTTTCTGGGTTGATTTATGTTCGGTTGCCCATGCGGGTAGGTGCTTTTCAATATTTCAGAGGCTTAATCATGTCGATGGCTGATCGTGACGGTTTTATATGGTTTGATGGTGAGTTGATCGATTGGCGCTCTGCTCAGGTCCATGTGCTGACGCACAGTCTTCACTATGGTATGGGTTGTTTCGAGGGCGTTCGAGCCTATAAGACGGATCGAGGAACATCCATCTTCCGATTGGAAGATCACACGCGCCGCCTGGCGAACTCTGCCCGCATTCTCGGGATGCCCTTGCCTTATTCGGAGAGTGTGATCAACGAAGCCCATCGCGAAGTGATTCGTTCGAACAGGCTTGAGAGTGCCTATATGCGTCCGATCGTGTTCTATGGTTCCGAGGGTATGGGGCTTCGGGCGGATAACCTGAAAGTCCACGTGGCGGTCGCCGCCTGGGAGTGGGGTGCTTACTTGGGTGCGGATAACATCCAAAAGGGCATCCGGATCAAGACGTCAAGCTATTCGCGGCACCATGTCAATGTGACAATGTGCAAGGCCAAGTCGACCGGCTCTTACATGAATTCCATGATGGCGTTGCGCGAAGTGACACACGACGGGTACGACGAAGCCATGCTGCTGGATACCCAGGGCTTTGTTGCGGAAGGTTCCGGCGAGAATATCTTTCTAGTCAAAGACGGTATTTTGTATACACCGGATCTGACGGCAGCTCTAGACGGTATCACGCGCCGCACCATCATCACTTTGGCGAAACGATTTGGTTATGAAGTGATTGAAAAGCGCATCACCCGCGATGAAGTCTACATTGCCGATGAAGCATTTTTCACCGGGACGGCGGCCGAGGTCACGCCTATCCGTGAAGTCGATAACCGGCCGATCGGCAGTGGTTCACGCGGCCCGATTACCGAACGCTTGCAGTCGGCCTATTTTGATCTGGTCCATGGTCGCTTCGATACCCAATTCGATGGTTGGCTCGATTTTACCGAGGTGCGT
Source organism: Halothiobacillus sp. (assembly GCF_028710545.1). GTDB lineage: Bacteria > Pseudomonadota > Gammaproteobacteria > Halothiobacillales > Halothiobacillaceae > Halothiobacillus. Next base: position 1,361 of record NZ_JAQTTX010000001.1, read on the forward strand.
GCATGAACCCGAATACCGCAGCCCATCCTGAGCAATACAAAAAGGCCAGCGCTGCGCGTGAAGTAGCCGTCCATCAGTCGGATCTGCCCGTATTTTGTCCTCGTGCAGATGAGACGCTTTGGAATGCGCATCCTCGTGTTTATATTCATCTGGAGAAGCCGGGTGATCAAGCGCGCTGTATTTATTGCGGCACGCTTTATCGGCTGATCGATTAAGTCGGATAAAGCGCATGTGGACTTTGGTGCAGAACAATCCGGTGATGGTTGCCATCATCGTCGCGGTGGTGCTGATCGCAATTGCGCTTCACGTGGGTATTTATCTGGTGATCAAGCGATTGGTGAATCGTGACTTGCCCCCGGCATCGGATGAATAAGTGCCACTTAATACCAGGTTTTTACTGTCCCGCCTTTGCGGGATTTTTTTCGCGTCCGATTGCTGGTTGGTGTGTCGCTAGAAATACAACGTCAGGTGCGACGGTGCTGATGAAACCGTTCACGTACCAACCGGGCAACATGAGGCGTGTCGTTGACGGGATCATAGTTCCAGTGTTCCAGCTTGTGTTCCAGTGCGCGTTCAAATGGACGTGTGACGCCTTCTTCGCGCAGCATACGATGAAAGTCCACAAGTCGCCCCGAGTAGCCATCGAAATCCAGCGTATATACTGGTTTGCCGGTTGAGGCGGCTTCCGACACCATCGACACCGAATCGCCGGTCACGATCAGATAATCGGCCATGCCGAGAATCGCGTGATAGGGGTTCGGCCCCTCGTTGTTCCAGAACCAGTGCGTTGTGCCCGCAAGCGCCGCTTCCATGGCAGCGATATTTTCCGTGCCTGTGCGTCGCGATGCCGTGATCCATAAGTGAGCGCTTTGTTCGGCGGCTACCTTCAGCAGTGTTTCGATCAGTGCTCGACTTTTTTGGGGCGTCAGGGTTGCCGTCGCATTACTGCCGCCAATCAGAACGCCAATAATTGGTCGTTGTTGTTTGATCTCGATCAACTCCGGGTGAATGTTGGTTTGCTGCGAGATGGCCTGTTCGATTTTTTCAGGCGTGACATGGTGCAGTGCACCACGGGTATTGACGACATTCGACCCGATCAAGCCATCGTGACGGGGTGGCGCGATCAGATCCACCAGATGATGCGGCATCTGCGGGTTCTGGATATGCACGGTGAATACCCGCCCGCGGCTGGCCCGTTTGACCCCCAGCGCGGCTGCGGCGCCCAGGCGCCCACAGGATATGATGATGTCCGGCCAGGGCGCCTTCAATGGAGAGGATTGCGGCGTGAGGCGGGTGTGCGCTTTGGGTAGCCAGTGACCGGGCAGCCAACGCCAGGGCTTGGTCAGATTGACCAGCTTGACCTCGAATGGCCAGCCGATGTGCTCGGCCAAGCCAACCGCCTGGTTGCGCAAACCGACGGCATCATTCGTCAGTAGCCAGATTTTTGGGGGCGATGATGTTTCCTGCGGTTCTGTGCTCATGCCGAGGTGACAGGTTTGTTCGGGAAGGCGAGCTCGTGGCGGTTACGCCATTCCTGAGTGACATAGTTGATAATCAGGGTTCGGCGTATGCCATTGATTTTTCTTGGTTCGAACCCATGCCACGTATTGGTTGACGGGACGAAGATCATGGCCGTGTTGAACGTGGCGAGTACGCGCTGTGCGGGCGATTCTTTGGTCAGATAAATGTCCGTTCCCCAGCTTTCATGTTCCGGATCTTCGGACATGTACGCCAGCATGGTGAATTTTTTCACGCCCAGATCGGTGTGAGGTTCCAGCCAGAAGCCTTGCGTGTCGAGCGCGTATTCGATCCGGAGGTTGGTGCCGGTCAGGTCGAGGCCACAGCACTTCTCAATCACACGAATCATTTCGGGTGATTGCAGTGCATGTGCAATGGCAGAGCAGGTGGGGTAGCGCGCGATGGCATCCTGATCAAAAAACTTACGCAGTTCGTTGTGGGTTTCCCGTCGCCCACCCGTATCATCGATGACGGGCGGCGAGAACGGGAGCTTGGCAATCGATCGGGCCGTTTCCAGTGGAAACAACTCACGCAAGCGCCAGTGCCGGTAGGGTGACTCTTCCTGTTTAGCGGACTCGAATGAGTGCTTCAGGCTGGCTTTTACGGCATCTAATAGCGTTGAATCGGGCATACGCATGACCTTAAGATAACTAAACGATGAGAAGATATTGACAGGTATAATAATCCTCTTATCGCCTAAACGTTAATTTGTGTCCAATCTATGACCCTATTGCCAGTTAATCCGGCCACTGATCGGCCCGTCGAGCGTCAGTCGCTGATTGTGATGCAATTGCTGCCCGCGCTTGAAAGCGGCGGTGTCGAGCGCGGGACCATTGAAATTGCGGCCGCGCTCATGGCGGCAGGACACAAGGCCATCGTGGTGTCGGGTGGCGGGCGCATGGTTGCCGAGTTGGAGGCGCTGGGTGCGGAACATATCACCCTGCCTATTGGTAAGAAATCCCTGACCAGTCTGCGCTATATTCCGATTCTGCGGCGCTTGATGCGGGAAAAGCAGGTGGACATCGTCCACCTGCGTTCCCGATTGCCGGCCTGGTTGGGTTATCTGGCCTGGAAGAAGCTCGATCCAGCTACTCGCCCGCGTCTGGTCACCACCGTGCACGGGCCGTACACCCCAAACTTCTATAGCGCTGTCATGCTCAAAGGCGAACGAATCATTGCGGTTTCCGACATGATTGTTGCGTACATTCGGCGGCATTACCCCTGGGTTGATCCCGTCAAAATCACACGCATCTATCGTGGCGTCGATCCGGTTGCATTCTCGCCGGAATATCAACCCGAGTCGTCATGGTTGTCGCGTTGGCAGACTGAGTTCCCGCAAGCGGTCGGCAAATGGACGATTACCTTGCCGGGGCGAATCACCCGCTGGAAGGGGCAACTTGATCTTCTTCATATTGTTGTACGTCTGAAGGCGGAAGGTATCCCAGTTCATGCATTAATCGTCGGCGGCGCGCATCCGCGAAAGCAGTCGTTTTTGCAGGAAATCGAAGCGGAAATTTCGCGACGGAATTTGACCGAAGACGTGACCCTGGTCGGTCAGCGTTCAGACCTCAAAAACATCATGGCGATCAGTGACGTGGTGCTCTCGCTGTCGACCGAGCCGGAAGCATTCGGACGGGTCAGTCTGGAAGCCTTGAGTCTTGGTCGCCCCGTCCTTGGCTATGCCCACGGCGGCGTGGGTGAACAACTCGCGACCATGTATCCCGCCGGTGCCATCGCGTTGGGTGATATCGATGCGGCCGTTGCCACCTTGTCACGCTGGTATCGAGATGGCGCGCCCGAGGTGCCCTCCGAGCGTCCGTTTACTTTGGCTACCATGCAGGCACAGACACTGGCACTGTATCGTGACCTTCAAGCCAGCCCTCGACAATGAGTGATTCTGAGATCCAAACAATGCAAATCATCGGTTCTGCCCGCATGGGCGGGGCTGAAAACTTTTTTCTCCGGCTGCACAAGGCGTTGAACGAGTCCGGTGTGCCGTCCCTCGCCGTCACGCGCAAAGGCAGCGAATTGACCGATCTCGTGCAAGGTGCGGGCATCACGGCGCGAATGGGTAATGTGTTCGATCCGTTTTCCCGATGGTCGCTTTCGCGGGCGATCAAATTGCACCGGCCGGACATCGTGCAAACCTGGATGGGTCGGGCAACCCGGCTGGTTCACCTCAAACCGAAGCTGCGACCGGCGCATGTCGCGCGACTGGGTGGTTTCTATGATCCCGCGCAATATCGTCACGCCCATGCGCTGGTCGGGAACACGCGAGGGATCTGTGATTTTTTGATTCGTCAAGGCGTGCCTGCCGATAAGGTTCACTTTATCGGCAATTTCGTGCAACCGACGCCCCAAGTCGCGCCGGAATTAGTGCAACAGTGGCGTGAGAAACTCGGTCTTGGGGCCGATGACCGGGTGATCTTCGCACTGGGCCGACTGCATCCGAATAAAGGCTTTGACACGCTGATCGCGGCTTTCTCCCAACTTCCGCCAACCGCTGGTGCGCCTCATCTGGTGATTGCAGGCGATGGCCCCTTGGCCGAGCAACTGGATCGACAGATTTCCCAGAGCCCCGTTGCGGCGCGGATTCATCGCGTGGGTTGGCAGCAGCAGACCGACGCCTTGTTTGCGCTGGCCGATCTGTTCGTCTGCCCTTCGCGACATGAGCCCCTGGGGAATGTGATTCTGGAGGCATGGGGGCACGGTTTGCCCGTGCTTTCAACAATGTCCGATGGCGCATTGGAATTAATCACGCCCGATGAAAATGGCGTAATGACCCCCATCGACGAACCCGAAGCCATGGCGGCGTCGATAGCGTCCTTGTTGAATCTGCCGAACACTCAGTTGGTGGCATTCGGACGTGCCGGTGCAGCCGAACTGTTGCGGCATCACAGCCAGGATGCGGTGGTCGCGCAGTACGCAGCGCTCTATCGCAAGCTCATGACAACCTGGGTTTGATCCATGTGCGGTATTGCAGGCATCTACACACCCGGTCACGCGATTGATTCCAGCATTCTGGATCAAATGGCCCAGCGCTTGGCACACCGCGGCCCCGATGGCGCGGGGCAATTTATCGATCACGATCTGGGGTTCGTGCACACGCGGCTGTCCATAGTGGATCTGGCCGGTGGCGCTCAGCCATTGTTCAGCCCATCGGGTCGGTCCGTCACCGTTGCCAACGGTGAAATTTACAATGCCCCGGATGTCTTTCGTGATCTGGCCGCGCGATCCATCACGCCCACCTCGCATTCCGATTGTGCCGTCATTCCCATATTGGCAGAGCAGGACGCGGCGGGTTTCTTGCCAATGTTGCGCGGCATGTTCGCGCTAGCCGTGTTTGATCGTGATCGACGCACGTTGGTGATCGCTCGGGATCGCATGGGCATCAAACCCTTGTATATTTGTCGCGTGCCCCACGGGCTTGCGTTTGCCTCGGAAATCAAGGGTCTTTGGCCGCTGGTCTCGGCTCAGGCAACCATGAATCCTGCCGCGGCTATGGCTTTCCTGCAGCAGAATTTCGTGATCGGCAGAGAAACAGCCATCCACGGCATCGAGCGACTCATGCCGGGTGAGCGGATCGATCTCGCTGCCGACGGGCAGATTCGCACATCGGTTTGGTGGTCACTGACCGATGAGGCACGCGCTGCGCGTGAAACCGATTGGACGCAGACGGATGCCCTGACCCAATTCGACGAATTACTGCATGCGTCCATGGCGGAGCACCGCCACGCGGATGTGCCGATTGGCCTGTTCCTCTCCGGCGGAATCGATTCATCCATTTTGGCCTATCAGCAAGCCGGAGCTCCTGACGCGCATGCCTGGACGGTCGGTTTCGACACCCACTCGGTGCACGATGAACGCGCTGCTGCCCAGCAATTGGCAGAGCAGTTGCATATACCGCTCAGCACGATTGCGCTTCGCCCTGAGCGATTGTTTGATCGTCAGGTCATGGCCTTGTGGGCGGGTGACGATCTGATGGGCGATGCGGCCTGCCTGCCCACACTGGAATTGGCGCAGGCGGCGAGTCGATCACACAAGGTGGTGTTTTCGGGCGAAGGCGGCGACGAGGTGTTTGCCGGTTATGGTCGATATCGACCGGTGCCGGTCCAGCGCTGGTTGCGCGCGTTGTTGAAGCCGGGTAGTGGCGGTTTTCGCACGCGTGGACGGCTCGACCGAACGCCACGTGGTCTGTTGACCTCCGAATTCTGGCGGCAGGATGACATCTGGCGGGATACCCAGGCCGAATACTGGCAGCAGAGCCGTGGACTGGACCTGATGACGCGGATGCAGTTGCTCGACATGCAAGGGTGGTTGGTCGAGGATTTGTTGACCAAGCTCGACCGGATGTTGATGGCCTATGGTGTCGAAGGGCGCGTACCGTTTCTGGATCACCGAATGGTGCTGTTTGGCTTATCGTTGCCTGTGCAGTTGCGCCGTCAGGGGCGGCTCGGTAAACAACTGTTGCGCCAGTGGTTGGCGAAGCAATCGGCCGCATCAATCAATCCCGCGGCCACTGCCCGCAAGAAAGGATTCACCGTTCCGGTGGGTGATTGGATTCGCAGTGTCGGCGCGCACGACCTGTTCGAGGCGCTTTCTCGGCAGGCTGTTATCGCGGACATGTTTCATCTTCCTGCTTTGCGCCAATGCGTACAGCAAGCGGCGCTTGGTGACCGTTCATCGGTGGATACGGTGATGGGTATCGTTCAGTTGGCCATTTGGCACCGCATCGTCTTTGAACAGGACTTTTCCCGTCCGCCGGACAGGGTCGACCCCATCGCTTGGCTTAAGACGTGATTTTTTGCGTTATTCCCGGACGACATGCGCCTTCATGGTGCGTGTTATGATTTGGCAATTGGATTCTTGTAAGGGTGATAAAGTCATGCTGAAAGCCGATCAACTGGTTGATTTCGCTGCTTTTGATGCGGCTCCTTTGGTAAAGGAGCCCTTCGTGCATTTTGTGGCACATGATTTTGTGCCCAAGTCGGTGATGGCTGATATCGACCGGGACTTCCCTGAGGTGCCCAAGCGCGGCAGCTTCCCCATGAGCGAACTCGACAGTGGGCCGAGTTTCAAGGCCTTGGTCGAGTACCTCGAAAGCGAGGAAGTGGCGCGCAAGTTTTCCGAAAAACTGGGTATCGACCTGGTCGGTAAGCCCACGACCATGACGATTCGCGGGTACAGCGGTGAACAGGACGGACGGGTTCATACCGACTCGCGCAGCAAGCTGGTGACGGTGCTGCTGTATCTGAACAGTGACTGGAATCCCGCTGATGGCGGCCTGCGGCTGCTCAATTCAGATAACTTGGAAGACAGCTTCGATGAAGTGATTCCGGCGGCAGGCACCCTGCTCGCATTCGTCAACACCGAGAATGCCTGGCACGGCCATAAGCCATTCGTCGGCCAGCGGCGCAGCATTCAGCTCAACTGGGTGGTCAGTGACGCTGCCGTGCGCCGCAGTCAGTGGCGTCACGGGCTTTCGGCCAAGATCAAACGCTGGTTTGGCGGCGGGAAGAAAGCAAAGCCGGTCGATGATGCGTATTGATCCTGTCGCCGTCCTCGGTTCGGTCATGCGCTGGATGGCGGCATGATTGAAGGGCTACTGGTCGCCGCTTTCGGCTTGGCCGGGGTGATCGCGCTGGTGGCATTGGCCGCTCGTTACAATTTCTGGCGCTGGCCGAAGCCGCTCGGCTGGCCGCGCATTTTGATGTATCACCGCATTCAACCCGCTGCTGCCGAGAGCCCACGGGGCGAGGGAATCACGGCAACGACAACCCAGTTCGAAGCGCATCTGGCCTGGCTGGCCGCGCACGGCGCCCGCTTTGTGACCGTATCCGAACTGATGGCCGCCGAAAATCCGGCACATATGGTCGCGATTACCTTCGATGATGGTTACGCGGACAACTTCACCCATGCCTGGCCGATTCTGAAGAAATTTTCTGCTCCGGCCACCATTTATCTGGCGCCGGATATGCCGGATATCGAGCGCTTGAGCCCTGAAATGATTGCCGAGATGAGCGCGGCAGGTATCGAGTTTGGTGCCCACACGATGACTCATATTCACTTGCCGTCAACCGACGACAACCAGGCGCTGGCCGAAATTCAAGCCTCGAAAAATGCGGTGGAATCACTGACGGGCAAGCCTTGCACGAGTTTTGCTTATCCGTATGGCAAATTCTCTGACAAGCACGTGGCGATGGTCGCGGCGGCCGGATTCGAGACTGCCGTGACCACCAAGAAAAAGATTCTGCCGCGCCGTAAGTTCGATCCGTTGTGTCTGCCGCGTTTGTCGATAGTCGGACAAATGAACCGGTTCGAATTCTGGCTGACCATCACCCGAGGACGCTATCGCGTATGAATGACATTGCCACCCCGCCGCACGAAGCGCGCGCCGTCGTGCCGGTCAGTGTGTTCCTGATCACCAAGAATTGCGCCCGGTGGCTGGATGAGGTGCTATCTGCCGTGTCTGGCTTTGCACAAATCATCATCGTCGATTCCGGCTCGACTGATGAAACTTTAGAGATTGCCAAACGCCACGGTGCGCGCATCGTGCATCAGGAATTTCTGGGATATGGGCAGCAAAAGCAGGTAGCGCTTGATCTGTGCACCCAACCCTGGGTGCTCAATCTCGATGGCGATGAAGTGGTCGACGCCGAACTGCGCGACGCGATTATCGAACTGGTACGGCGTGACGATCCCAACGTGATTGGCGGACAGGTTCGATTCCGCGATTGGTTCATCGGCGTGCCAGCCAGTAAACACACGCGGGCGATTTCGCGCGTGCGCTTGTGGCGTCGTGGGGCTGGGCGCTTTCTGTCCGAGCAGATCGTGCATGAATCCGTGCAACTGGATGCGGGTGGCCGAATCGAACATCTGCCCGGATGGGTCGAACATTACGGTGTGGAATCGGTTGCCCTGCGTGTGCAGAAGATCAATCATTATTCGACGATGCGCGCTGAGCTGGACGCGAGTCGCGGCAAAAAACCATCGGCGCTCAAGCTATTTACGATTTTCCCGCTGCGTTTTCTCAAGAACTATCTGCTCCGGCGCGCGTTTCTCGATGGCCGTCGCGGATTGATTCAGGCGATGGCGAGCGCGTATTACTCCTTTCTTATCGAAGCCAAGAAATTCGAAGCCGCAGAGCGCGAGCGTTTGGGGCTGGCGTCTAAACCCAAGGATAAATCATGAATTCGGATCACTTTGTGCAAAATTCGGTGTCACCAGCTTATCGACCGTTGGACTGGGCGCAGAAATTGGCGCTCATTGGCGTGCTGCTCTTGCCAATTTTGGTGCTGTTCAAGCGGGTGCCTGCCGAAGTTGCGGTCGGCGTGACCGTTCTGATCGCGCTGTTCGTTGCGATTCGTCGTCGGGATTTCTCCTGGTTGGCGCAAGGTTGGGTGTACGCGGCAGCGGCACTGTCGGTTATTTTGCTCGTGCTCTCGCCCTTCTCGGTGAATCCGGCCAACTCGGCCTTGTCCGCCGTGCTGGCTTTCCGTTGGCCCGTATTCGCCGCCGCGCTGATCTGGTTGTTCTCAAGGCAGCCTAATACCCTTGTATGGTTCGAGCGCGCCATGCTGGCCGTGATTGTGTTCATTGTGCTGGATACGTTTCTGCAATATGCGATCGGGCGGGATATTTTCGGGCATGTGCCGAACAGCCCGGTTCGTCTGACAGGGCCATTCGAGCACCCCATGGTGGGCACGTTTACGGATCGGGTCTGGTTTATCGGGCTGGCAGTCGTCTGGTTCGCCGCGTTGCGATGGCGAGAACTCTGGGCATTGCTCGCCATTGCCGGTATGTCGGCAGTCGGCGCGCTATTCCTGTTTTTAACGGGCGAGCGAGCCGCGTTGTTAACCTATTTACTGGGTAGTGGTTTGGTCATGCTGGGCGTGATGATTCACCATCGTCGTTGGCGTATGCCGCTGATCGGACTGCTCGTCGTGCTCGGTGTGGCCGTGGCCGGCGTTGCCATAACCCAGAAAGAAATGGTGCATCGCAGCGTGGATTCGACGGTTCACACCATCGGGCATCTGGATGAAACCGTCTATGGTCTCAACTTTATGACGGCCTTCGCCGAATTTGAGGCCAAACCCTGGACGGGGGTTGGCACGCGTGAATTCAAAGCCTATTGCGATACTCATCTGCCTGCCTACAAGGCGCGCTACGACGCCATGGGTTTTGATGGCGCGGTGATTCATCCGCATAATTTTTACAGCGGTATGTTGGCCGAGGGCGGCATTTTCGCTTTCGTCATTTTCGTGTCCATGGTGCTGTTGTTGTTTACCAAAGTGATTGGTGACTCGATTCGTCACGGTGTGCCGATGCAAGCCTACTTTGGTAGCGCCGTGTTGCTTACCACATTCTGGCCGCTGCAAAGCACGATGGAATATTTCAATGGCTGGACGGCTGCCGTGATCTGGACGGGTGTGGCGTGGTCGATGGCCCGTGCCCGTGCTGCCTGAGCGTGTGCCACCACAATCCGGACAAAATGCGGTGACCGATACGGCGATTATCCTCCCGCATCGAGAGGCTTTTTCCGTCGATCGCCCGGGCGCGATTGCACTGACGGTGGCGAACCAACTTGAGCACGAACCCGATGGCAGCGCCATTTGGGGGGATCCCTTGCACGCAGCGCCCCTCGTGCCTTCGGTGTCGTATGTCGGTTTGGCGACGCCCAAATGGTGGCCCGCGAGACAAACAGTGCGTTATCGTTGGGCGATTGCCCGCGCCATAAAACGCCAGAACCCACAGCGACTGGAAATCCATAATCGGGCGCATTTGTTCCATGAGTTCAGCCACCTCAAATTGGGGTTATCACTGTATCTGCATAACGACCCGCAATCGATTCGTGGTCTGAAAACACCCGAAGACCGGCAGCGTGTGTTGATGCGTGCCGATTATGTCGTCGCCGTAAGTGAATTCATTCGACAGCGTTTGTGCGAAGGCGTGTCCGCATCGCTTTGTGCGCGTGTGGTCGTTGTGCCCAATACCGTGGATTTGACTCGGTTCGCGCCCGGAACAGCAAAGCAGAAAGAAATACTGTTCGTGGGGCGGCTGATTCCCGAAAAGGGTGCGCTACCCTTGTTACAAGCCTTGCAAACGGTATTGCCCCGGTTTCCCGAATGGCGCGCCCGCTTTATCGGTGCCTGGCATTTCGGGCAGACCACGGCGCAGTATCCGCACGAACGTGCGTTGCTGGCGACCCTTCAGCCACAAATGCGCGACCGGATTCTGTTCGACTGGTATCAGCCTTATGAGATGGTGACCACGGCATTCAATCGAGCGGCCATCGCGGTGGTGCCTTCGCTCTGGGCGGAGCCTTTTGGCCGAACGGCGCTGGAAGGTATGGCGGCGGGTTGCGCGGTGATCGCGTCAAATCGCGGCGGCCTGCCGGAAGTGATCGGTGAGGCGGGGCTGCTGGTCGAGCCGACGGCTGAACATCTGTCGGCCGCATTGACGCGATTGATGTCCGATGATGCCCATCGTCAGGCCATCGGGGCACTCGCTGCGACCAGAGCCCAAACGGTGTTTGAGCCATCGCTCATCCACGAAAAAATCAATATTCTGCGAAGAAGCTGATTAACCCGGTTCGACTGCTGCGTTGGCTTTATCCGGTGCCCGGTTTTTGTAGCGTCGATGGCCCCATAGATATGCACCTGGTTGAGCGCGTATTTCCTCTTCCAATACGGTGACGAGCCTGGCCGTATCGGCAACATCATCGCCACTGGGCAGATTTTCCAGCGGTGGCTGAATGATCACCTCGTAGGTTTCCCCCGATCGGCGCACGTAATAGGGCAAAACAACCGCATTGCCCATCCGTGCCAGAATCGGAATGGCCAGATTAGTGGTGCAGGGGACGCCGAAGAAGGGAATGAAGGCGCTCTGTTTGCCGTGGAAGCTTTGATCGGCCGCCGTCCAGATGATCCCGCCTTTTTTGAGCGTGCGGACCATGGCACGCGTGTTCTCGCGATCGATCAGACTGGCCACGTGCTTGCGACGCCCGACGTTGATCAGCTCGTCGATGACGGGGTTATCGTTCGGGCGATAAACGGCATGAACCGGCCAGCGTCGTGCGGCAAGATAAACGGAAACCTCGCCTTGGGTGAAATGGCCTGCATTGAGTATCACGCCCTGGCCGCGGGCGAGCGCGGCTTCAACATGCTCCGCGCCGATGACCGTGTGCGCAGGCGGTGGTTCGGTTTTGCCATACCAACCCCAGATGGATTCCAGCGCATCCGCGCCCAGGCGGTCGAAATGTTCGTTAATGATCTCATCGCGCCACGCTGCCGTGGAATCGGGGAAGGCAGTTTGCAGGTTTTGCGCCATAATCTTGCGTCGCTTACAGACGAAACGTTTACTCACGCGTCCCAATAGTGCGCCGAGGCGGAGTCGAGCAGATTGCGGCAGGGCGGCAATGCCGCGGAGCAGCCAGGTAAGCAGACCCAGTGAAATTTTTTGCAGGAAGGAGAGCGAATGCGTCATGGCAGCGATTTTAACAGATGGCATCAATGGCTGCCTTGAAGCACCTATTGCGATACCCCCGTCATTCTGCATGGAGCCACCCTTCCCGTCATTCTGCACGAAGCGAAGCGCAGTTGCAGAATCCATCGTGCCGCTTGGCGCATGGCAGCATGGACCCTGCGACTTCGCGCAGGGTGACGGTAGTGACTTCGCGCAGGGTGACGGCAATGACTTCGCAGAGGGTGACGGTAGTGGCCGTTTGATGAGCTTCAAGGAGGCGACGGCATGACAGGTAATACATCCTCCCCGTCATTCTGCACGGAGCCATCCTCCCCGTCATTCTGCATGGAGCGAAGCGCAGTTGCAGAATCCATCGTGCCGCATGGCGCATGGCAGCATGGACCCTGCGACTTCGCGCAGGGTGACGGTAGTGACTTCGCGCAGGGTGACGGCAATGACTTCGCAGAGGATGACGGTAGTGGCCGTTTGATGAGCTTCAAGGAGGCGACGGCATGACAGGTAATACATCCTCCCCGTCATTCTGCATGGAGCCACCTTCCCCGTCATTCTGCACGGAGCGAAGCGCAGTTGCAGAATCCATTCGTGAGGTGACCTAATGACCAAGTCAGCCTATGTTTACATTCTTGCCAGCAAAAAACGCGGCACTTTATACACCGGTGTCACCAACAACCTAGAACGCCGCATGTACGAGCACAAGCATCATCTACTCGATGGGTTTACCAGCAAATACGATGTAACCCGGTTGGTCTGGTTTGAGCAGGGTGAGGATATTGCGGCGGCAATCAGCCTTGAAAAGAAAATCAAGAACCGTAACAGGCAATGGAAGATCGACCTGATAGAAAAGCGAAATCCGGGCTGGCTGGACCTTTCTGCGGGGTGGATGGATTCTGCGACTCCGCCTGACGGCTCCGCGCAGAATGACAGAGAGGGTGGCTTCGCGCAGAAAGACGCGCTTCGCTTATCGTCACCCAGCGCGAAGTTGCAGGGTCCATACTGCCATGCGCCAAGCGACACGATGGATTCTGCGACTCCGCCTGACGGCTCCGCGCAGAATGACAGAAAGGGTGGCTCCGCGCAGAATGACGGGGAAGGTGGCCCTGTGCGCAATGACGATGAGACGGGAATGATGGATCTCTTATGACTCGATGGGCATACCAATTCGCATTGATGCTTGCGCTGCCTTGGCTGATTATCGATGCTTGGTGCCGTTATTTTCGTGCCCCTGAATCGCATCGACTCCCTTGGGCTCAGTTTGGGCGGGTTGCCAAGGATTTGCCTATGGGTTGCGTTTGGCTGCATGCGGTTTCTCTGGGAGAGATTCGGGCGGCGGCCTCCTTGATTCGCGCACTGCAATCGCGTTGGCCCGATTTGCCTTTGGTGGTGAGCACCATGACGGAAACCGGTGCCCAAGCGGCGCGGGAATTGGGGCTGCGGCATTTCTATGCCCCGTTTGATTATGCCTTTGCGCAACGTGCCGTGCTCCGGCGACTTCGGCCGAAATTGATCGTTGTGATGGAAACTGAACTCTGGCCGAATTGGGCGCGGGTGGCACAGGCTTGCGGCGTGCCGATGGCGGTGGTCAATGCCCGCTTGTCGGATCGGTCATTTCGGCGGTATCGCCGGTGGGGTGGCACCTTGCTCAAACAGACGCTGAGCCGTATCGGCCTGATCTGCACCCAATCGAGTGATGATCAGGCGCGATTTCGCGCCCTCGCGCCAGATGTGATGCACGATCGCATCATCGATTGCGGCAATATCAAATTTGATGTGGCAAAGCCGAAAGTCGAGTCCTGGTCCGCGGGTACCCGCCCCGTCTGGCTGGCGGCGAGTACCCATGAGGGCGAAGAGTCCTTGCTTCTGGACGCGCATAAACACTTGCTGGCGGATCATCCCGATGCGTTGCTGGTGCTGGCGCCGAGGCACCCTGAGCGCGCGCAGCAGGTGTTGTCGTTGATATCCAGCCGAGGGTTGGACACGCAGCGCTCGTCGATGGGGCTAACGGTGGATACAAAAACCCAGGTGCTGCTGGTCGACCAGACCGGATTGCTCATGCAATTCTTTGCCGCCATCGAGGTGATATTCATGGGCGGATCGCTTGTCATGACGGGCGGGCATAATCCCATCGAACCGGCCGTGTTCGGCCGTGCGGTACTCAGTGGGCCGAATGTGCATAATTTCCGGGCGGTGTTCCGATTGCTGGCAGAGCGAGACGCCGTGCGTATGGTGGAAGATGCAGCGGACGTGGTCGCCGCCGTCGAAGCTGCCTGGGCGCAACCGGAAGCATGGCGGCAAGCCGGAGCACGTGCCCATGCTGTCGTGCAAGCCAATCGAGGGTCGACGGCGCGGGTTGTTGATGCCTTGGATCGTATTTTATCGAGGAGTTGAGTGTGTTTGATCCGCCAATGAAAAAGTCAGTCACCGTGGCAGCGCCGGTCGTCCGCGCGCAAGGGCTGGTGAAGCAGTTCGGGCAATTTCGTGCCGTGGATGGCATCGATTTCACGATTCCTCCGGGGCAGTGCTTCGGGTTCCTCGGCCCCAATGGCGCGGGCAAGACCACCACGCTGAAAATGCTGATGGGGTTGGCAGATTTTGACGCGGGATCGCTATCCGTTTTGGGGCAGGCGTTGCCCGATCACGCTCGGGCCATTCGAGCCCGTGTCGGGCTGGTGCCACAGGCAGATAACCTCGATCCGGATTTCACCGTGCGGGAGAACCTGTTCATGTACGCCCGCTTTTTTGGCCTGAGGCGCGCCGCCGTGGCTGATCGGGTGGAGGCGCTGCTTGCCTTTTCCGAGTTGGCGGCAAAAGCCGATGCCAAGGTTGAAACCTTGAGCGGGGGCTTGAAGCGACGGCTAACCATTGCCCGCGCGCTGATCAACGATCCGGAGATTGTCATTCTCGACGAGCCGACGACCGGGCTTGATCCGCAGGTGCGCCACCTGATTTGGGCACGTCTGTCTGAACTGCGCGCCCGTGGCGTCACGCTCGTGCTGACCACGCATTATATGGAGGAGGCCGAACGGCTCTGCGACCAACTTGTCGTGATGGATCATGGACGAATTCTGGATCAAGGCTCACCCAAGGAGCTGATCCAGCGGCATGTGGAAAGCGATGTGATCGAATTGCGTGGCACGGTCAGCGAGGGTTTGTTCACCACCTTGCGATCCATGAGTGCGCACGCCGAACGTCAAGGCACTGCGGTATATGTTTACACCCATGCGCCGGCGCCGATCCTCGAATTTCTCGGTGATGATTCGGAGCTGACCGTCATCCATCGGCGCGCCGGGCTGGAGGATGTCTTTTTACGATTGACGGGGCGAGGTTTACGGGAATGAGTCGATCCACAACGAATCGAATCCAAGCCAAACGAAGCCAGGCCAGTCCAAGCCAGGCAAGTCGAACCATCTGGGCGATGCCACGTTTTCGATGGGCCGCGCTCGCTTTGTTGGAGCGCAATTTCCTGGTTTGGAAAAAATTGATCGGCCCGGCCATCGTGCTGAACTTCGGAGAGCCGCTGATTTACCTGCTGGGTCTGGGGTTGGGGCTCGGGCATCTGGTCGGTGAAGTCGGCGGTTTGCCGTATCTCGTCTTTCTGGCCTCCGGTGTCGTGGCTTCATCGGCAATGACCACGGTATCGTTCGAGGGCATGTACTCGGTATTCACCCGCATGGTGCCGCAAAAGACCTACGACGCCATCATGGCGACACCGATGGATATCGACGACATCGTTCTGGGCGAGAGCATCTGGGCGGCATTAAAGGGGTTGCTGAGTGCCATCGCCATTTTGATTGTTGCCGCAGTACTGGGCGCGGTGCCCGGCGGCTGGATGGCTGCGTGGGCGTTGCCGGTCGTTTTCCTGATGGGGCTCGCCTTTGTGGGGCCGGCCATTATCATGAGTGCGATTGCCGGCAGCTATGATTTCTTCAACTACTACTTTGTTCTGGTGGTGACACCCATGTTCATGCTGTCGGGCGTGTTTTTTCCGCTGGACAGCATGCCCCACGCGTTACAAGTCGGGGTGCAGTTTCTGCCTTTAACCCATGCTATTGAAATTATTAGACCTTTGATTGTTGGCCAGCCTGTTGAGCACCTTGTGCTTCACCTGGCTGTGCTGCTGTTTTTCGCACTGATAGGCTATTTTTTCGCCGTAGCCATGGTCCGCCGCCGCCTGTGGGTGTGAACATTCTTGTTTTGAACTGTTTTTTGATTTTATGTCCGAAAAATAGCATCACCTTGCGACATGTGTTGTTTTTTTAATAAAGTCGACTGAATTTGTTTTTAACTAATTGATTTTGTTTGTTTTATGTTTTTTAAAATCCTGTAGTTTTTGATAAAGTGTAGGCGTATCATCTATATGCTTCTTTAATTATTTTTCAATCAGGGGTTTTCGATGAAATCAAGCATGATCAAATGGGTTGCCGGTGCGTGTGTTGCAACAGTGGTGGCCTTTTCTGGCGTAGTTATGGCGGCGGAGCCTGTTGCTCCAGCACCGATGGATCACGCGGCAGCCAAACCCGCTCACGCAAAGCACGTTGTTAAAAAGCATGCCGTTAAAAAGCATGTCGTAAAAAAACATCTTGTTAAGAAGAATGTGAAAGCACACCGCGTAGTGGCAAAAAAACATCATGTGGCTTCAATGAAGAAAGTTTCATCAGCGAAGAAATAATCGATCAATCTGAGCAAACCGACAGCTTTGCCCAGAAAAGACGTAAAACCCGGCATGGCCGGGTTTTTTATGGTGTGATAAACGTCTCTAAAATGAAAAGTGTGCCGAAATCTTGAATTAACGTAATTCTCATATAAGGGTAGGTCGAAAAATGTTTCAAGGTGCCCGTACGTCCCATGGATGGGGCGTCGCCCAATAACGCGGGCTTGCGCCCGCTTCGAATTAATCTGACGCAATTTTGCGTAAATTATTGAAATTGAGAGAGTTAATTGCGACTGGATACATCCATGGGTACCTCGAAATGCCCGTGATTCGTCGTTCCCGCGAAAGCGGGAACCCAGGAAAATCAACGCGCTGGATTCCCGCCTACGCGGGAATGACGGGTTTTTCGAGTTTCACCCATGTGCCCAGCCCTTCGGGAAACGCAAAGCGTTTCAGCGTTACTTCCTGCAAAGATGATGGTTCCCCGATATTTACCAGCCCACGCTCAAGCTGCCGTGAATCGCCGTGCTGCCGCCGGTTGAAGTGGCCGCACCGATTGAAGCCACAAGGGGATGGGCTTCCCCGTAATTGAATCGATGGGCGTATTGCAACGCCACTGCGGATTGGCCGCCGTATGAACCGACGCCCGCTGTCATGCTGTTGCCCGAAGCGCCGAAACTTGGCACAGCGCCCGCCAGCGCTACCGCCGAGGCAATGCCTCGATTTGCGCGGGAGTCGGCTTCGTTCAGCGTATTGGCATTGGCCGCATTCAGTTGATTGAGGTTGACCGCATCGGTGCCCTGCGTGCCGGGCGCGACATTGGTGATCTGCCGGGTCAAGCCAGCGGTGGCATTGCCCACGCTCACACTGTTGCCGCGGTTGGCCACCGAGCCTTGACCGAGCGCCACCGAATTGCTGCCGTTGGCCGTGGTGTTCGCGCCCAGCGCCACCGAGTTATTGCCATTGGCGATGGCATTGTTACCCACCGCTGTCGTCGGGTCGGCATTGGCCTGCGCCCCGGCACCGATCGCGACCGAACCGGCGTAACTGGCGCGGGCATTGGTGCCCAGTGCCATCGTGTCATCACCGTTTGCTGTGGCGCCATTGCCTTGCGCGGTCGCATTTCTCCCCTGCGCGGTGGCACCCGTACCACAGACATAAGAGCCGTTACTACCCTTGGTGCACACCCCGGCTGCGGCCAGATTGGCCAGCGCGGCGTTGATTTGTGTGACCTGGGTATTGGTATAGGTGTTGGCAGTAGATACAGCCGCTTGTTGTGAGGCATAAAGCTGCCCGCCATTGACAGCATCGGTGCTGCTCGCGCTGACTGTACCGTTGGCCACATTGATGACCCGGCGTTGCTGCGTAGCCGAACCGACGCTCACCACATTGGCTTGGCCGCCATCACTGCTGCCCGCGCCCAGCGCCACTGAATTGATTCCGCTCGCCTGTGATTGTGCGCCGATTGCCACGCCATTGCTGCTGCTGGCCGAGGCATAGTAGCCATTGGCCACACTGCCAACTCCCGAGGCATTGCTGTCCGCGCCAAAAGCGGCGCTGGCGGCGCCGGTCGATGAGCTCGAAGCCCCGACGGCCGCGCTGTAATCCCCGCCGGCATTGCTGTATATGCCCCCGGCAAAACCCTGGGTGCCGGTTGCGGTATTGCTCATTCCCACCGCCACGCTTTGAGCGCCCGATGCTTGTGCCCCAGCGCCGACCGCCAGACTGTTCGCGCCGGTGGCGCCACTGTAATAACCAATGGCGGTACTGATGCTGTTGCTGGCCGTGCTGTTCAGGCCAACGGCAATGCTGCCATACCCCCCTTGTGCCTGACTGCCCGCACCGACCGCAATGCCACCCGTGCTTACTGCGCCCGCGCCCGTGCCGATGGCAATCGAATTACCGCCATTGGCGGTGGTTGGGGTGCCTCCAAAGCTGCCCGAAACAACGCCCGTCGAAGTGCCGATAGCAATATTCCCTGATGTTTGAGATGTACCACTATAGGTAGATGCCTGAGCACCCACGGCAATATCGCCGTTGCCTTGGGCTAAGCTGTAGGCGCCGTTGGTCGTACTACCTATGCTACTGGCCGTGCTGGAATAGCCGCTGGCTGAACTGTAGGTGCCGCTGGCTGAGCTGTAGGAGCCGTTGGCAGTGCTACCGCTCCCGCTAGCCGTGCTGACTGAACCGGTGGCCGTACTACCTATGCCACTGGCTGAGCTGATATAGCCACTGGCAGTACTCTGAATGCCGTTGGCTCTGCTGTAATAACCGTTGGCCGTGCTGTTGTCGCCGCTGGCCGTACTGCTGACTCCGATGGCCGTACTGCTGGCTCCGCTGGCCGTGCTTCCTGGACCAACGGCTACGCTATCCACTCCGCTGGCGTTGCCGCCATCGACACTACCAGCCCACACCGGCTCGGCTAGGGTAAACAGGGTGATGGCCAGGGCAGCCGCCAGCGGCTTGAGCGTGGGGAATGAGGGGATGGTTTGCGGGTTCATGAAGTGTGCTCCTTGCTGATGAATGGTTGAGCGGTCGACGGGCGCTGCGCGCCTTTGGGTTAAACTCAAAGGTATCCGTTTTATTTTGAAATCAAGCAGAAATAATAGCAATGCGTTGAATTGAGGCGGGAAATGTGCCCCCGCATCAGGGAACCCCACCAGCTGGGCAGACGGTTGGTTTGTGGCGGATTAATCCCGTGCCGAGGGATTGAGCAAATGCAGCCCGCAGTCGACCGGTAGGGTGATGCCAGTGACGGCGGGGCAATCGAGCAGGTAGTCTAGGCTTGTGGCAATGACGCCGGCCCCCGGCTCGAACGGCAAGAGGTTCTTGGCGAGCCGGTTAGCGCGTTTTTCGGTGGAATCCTGTTCATGAAACAGGATTAAACCCGGCGCAATGGCGTTGACCCGGGTGTGTGGGGCGAGTCTGATCGCCAGTGAACGCATGGCGCTCTCTGCTGCGGCTTTGGAGGCGAGGTAGTGCAGATGGGCATCGCTGCCTGCAGACACCTTGGTGTCGGTGAGAAACACCACCGTTCTTGTGGCGCGTCCATCCAAGGAGGGTGCGGGTAGGCGATGCTGGAGCGCCAGGGTCAGCTGAACGGGTGTGGTGACATGCAGTTGATAGAGCTGCGTGATCAATCCCGGCTGGCTTGCGCAGTCGGTATCACTGGGCCAGATCGAAGCATTATGGACAATCGCATCGAGCCGGTCGGTGTAAGCGGCGATGTCGTCAATCAATCCGGGCAGGGCGGCCGTATCGGTCAAGTCGATCTGAACAGCGTGCAGGCCCTGTTCGCGCAGGTTGGCCAGCTCGGCTGTTTCTTGCCGATACGTGCCGATGACCCGATCGCCGCGCGCCAGATAGTGGGCGACCAGATGCGCCCCAATGCGGCGACTGACGCCAGTAATAAGAAGCGTTCGGCGAGCGTTCATGCGTTGTGTTCTAACCCCTGCCGATCAATTGCAAAAACTCGTTGCGCGCCCGCGCGTCGCTGCGGAACGTACCCAGCATCATCGAGGTGATGGTTTCGGCATTTACCTTCTCCACTCCGCGCATGGCCATGCACATGTGCGCGGCACGCACCTGAACGGCGACACCTCGGGCCTCGGTAGATTGCTGAACGGCATCGGCGATCTGCTGGGTCATGTTTTCCTGAATCTGTAATCGACGGGCATACAGATCGACAATGCGCGCCAGTTTCGACAGGCCGATGACTTTGCCCTGCGGAATATAGCCAATGTCAACGTGGCCGATAATCGGCAGCATGTGGTGCTCGCACAAGCTGTAGAACTCGATGTTGCGCACCACGACCATCTCGTCGTTGTTTGAGGCGAACAACGCATTGCCGATAGCACTTTGAAGCGGTTTGTTCAGTCCGTGCGTGAGATAAAGCAGTGCCTTGGCGACGCGTTTTGGCGTGTCTTGCAGGCCCTCGCGATCCGGGTCTTCGCCCAGCGCGTCAAGGATCTGGTGCACGGCGGCTTCGATGGTGGCGATACGCGTCGGGTTTTGGTCGAGGGGTTCGGGAAAGTCGTCTTCGTGTAGGGGGCTCATGAGTAAAGTTATTCCAAAGTGAGACAAGGGAAGCGCTGATTTATTCAGTGCTTCCCGCTTGGGGCAGGATGCCCCAACACGAATCAAAGACGTAAGTCTTTGATTCGTGAGCGCTATCGGGGCGTGTACCGCGATGAGCGAGCTGATTTATTCCAAGGATGGAATAAATCAGCATTTACCAAGTGAAAAAATGCTCCACTCGAATTTAGCAGACGCACGCGCATGTCGTCTGCAAACAAACGTGTCGTTTCAGGTAATCGGCAGGCGAATTTCGAAATGCCATTCATGTTCCGGCATTTGCCAGGGGGCTTCGGTAAACCATTCGAGGGCGGGGCGCAGGTCCAGTTGCCAGCCGCTGCTGGGCAGCCATTGACAGACCAGCCGTTGGTAGCGATCCGGAACCAGCTCATGGTAGTGCCCCCGTCCGACCAGTGCCGCATAGGCACCACCGGCAATGGTCTGATGCGTCAGGTCGGACGAGGTCGGAATCTGATCCAGCAAAGCGGGATTTTGAGGCAGGAAACCGCAGTCATAGCGAATTTCACCCTTGGGGGTTACATCGGGGTCATCCCAGGTGACCCCGACAAATACGCCCTGTTTTGAGTCGAGCCCTGTCCGTGCCATTCGTGTGCCAAAAACGCGCCAATAATGCGGTACCTGATCGTAATTTCCCACAAAACGCTGACTGATGATCTTAAGGGGCGGCAGCACCCCGTGCGTCACCGGCACGCGCGAGGGTTGGGTTGCCAAATCGCCGTACTGCATCCTGAATTGACGCCTGAAGCAGGTTGGGTTGACCCCCCATTCACGCTGGAAAGCCCGGCAAAAACTCTGCTGACTTTCGTAACCAACCGTTTGGGCTATCGATAAAACGGATTGATCGGTGCGACCAAGCAAAATGGCCGCCTCGTTCAGACGCAGGCGTCGCTGCCAGCTGCGGGGGCTTTGCCCCAACCATTTCAGAAACAGCCGATTCAGCGTGTAGACACTTACACCGTGTTCGGCGCAAAAGGTTTTGAGCGCAACCGGGTCAGACTGACGTGCTTCAAGCAGCCGACAGACCTGGAGTTGATCAAGATAGTGTTGCTGAAAACGGGGGGGCATCCGGGATATCGCAATTTCGGCTAAAAGTTGGTTCCGCTATTTAAGTACATTTTCGGCATGAAAGCCTCTGAATTGACCCGGAGGCATCTTGAGATCCCGAATTTCAGTACATGCTTGCGCAGAGGAACTGCACATGAACCATATTTATCGTCTTGTTCGTCATCGTACCACCGGCAAGATCCGGGTGGTTTCTGAATTGGCCCGTGGGGCAGGGAAATCTGGCCGATCTCGTGTGGATAATCCTGCCTCATCCCACGTCTCGACGCGCGTCACCCCAAGCGTCTTCCAGGGCATGCTGTTTTTGGGAGCGTTGCTGCTCAGTGTGAATGCGCTGGCGGCCACGGGCACGGCGGGCGGCGATGGCGGCTCACCGCAGAATGCCAGTCTGTTGGGTGCTCAAGGCACGGGCAGCAACAGCCCGAACAATGACGGTGGTTATGGCGGTTGTGCTACCTGCGGTCAGACCAATGGCTCGGCTGGTGCGGGCGCCAATGGCAGTGGCGGTGGTGCCGGGATGACGACACCCACTGCGGGCGGGGCGGGCAATACCGGCGGGGGTGATGGTGGGCGCGGCTTTTATGGCGGTGGCGGTGGCGGCGGTGGCAGCCTCGAAACCCAAGGCGTGGGCGGCGGTGGCGGTGGCGGCCTGGCCGGTTCGAGCTACTCCGGCGGTGGTGGCGGCGGCGGGGGTGGTGTCGGCGGCACCTGGACAGCCGGAGGCTCTGCCACCCGAACCGAAAGCGTCACCGGCGGTAGCGGCGGCAATGGCGGTTCGGGCGGCGGCGGCACGCTGTTCGTTGGCCACGGATTTTATGGTGGCGGCGGTGGCGGTGGTGCCGCGTTTTATATCGGCTCCGGTAATCTGACTTTGGGTGGCACCTATACTGGCGGGGCGGGCGGTAACGCTTATTTCAACCCGAACGACAACAGTTATGGCGGCGGTGGCGGTGGCGGGGCGGGCCTGGTGATTGGCGATGCCAATACCACGGTGCTGTCTGCTGGCGGCGCAGTCAACGGCGGAACGGGCGGTGGCGGCGATGCGGCCGGCAATGGCGGCGCGGGCATCGTGCTCGGTACCGGCAATACCTTGACCATCGACCAGAATGCCAGTGTCTCGGGCGGTACCGGCGGCACGGGGGCGTTCGCCGGGCAGGGTGGCGTGGGCATTATCGCCACCGGCAGCAGCCTGATTGATGTCAAAGGCTCCGTTTCCGGTGGTGTTTCCGGTTCGGGTTCGGGAGCGAGCAGCGATCCGGCCGATGCCATTGATTTGAGCGGCGGCGGCAATACGGTACAACTGGATACCACGGCACAGGTTCACGGCAAGATCGTCAGCAGCAGCGGCGCGACCAATGGTGGCGATACCTTGTTGCTGACCGGCGGGGGTGGCGGCACGATCGGTGCCGATCAGTTGGTGGGTTTTGGTACCTATGCGGCCAATAGCGGTGCGTGGACGCTCACCGGCACCGGCGATGCCAGCCAGAACTGGACCTTGTCCGGCGGCGCGACGGGTTTGATCGGCACCACCCAAAGCCTGGTCGGCAACATCAATATGGGTAATGGCAGCTATGTCAATTTTCTCAATAATCCAGGCGGCACGTATTACGGCACGCTCAATGGCGCGGGTGATGTCAGCATCAATGGCGGCAGCGTGACCTTTGCGGGCCAGAATACCTACTCGGGTGCCACGGTTTTGAGCAATGGAGCGACGCTCTCGCTCACCGGCAATGGCGTGCTGGGAAATAACACCTATGTGAGTATGAGTGGCGGCTCGGTGCTGGATTTTTCGGCCTCGAACCTGGCGCAGAACAGCGATACCCAGTATCTGGACGACTTGGCAGGAGATGCGGGTAGTGTCGTGCATCTGGGCAGTGGCCGCATCAACATCACCGGCGCAGGCGGACAGGTATTCAATGGCACGATCGACGGTACGGGCGCGGCCTTGTTTACGGTGTCGGGCGGTCAATGGGGCTTGGGCGGCACGGTGACGACCGGTTTGCCGTTTGTCATTCAGGGCGGCGCTCAGGTCAATATTTATGGCGACGGCACCATCACCAACGGCGTGAGCGTGAATGGCATGCTCTCTTTGGGAAATACAAACCAAGGCTTCACGACCCGTTTTTTACAGGGCAGCGGCATGGTGGCGCTGAGTGACAAAAGCCTGACGCTGACCGATGGTGGCGATTCGACCTATTATGGGCAAATCACCGGCGGCGCGGGCAGTACGCTGCATTTAACCGGCGGCACGCAGATCTTCACTCGCGATGTGGGCTTTCAATTTTTCAGCGGTAAAACGCTGATCGACCCCGGTGCCAACCTGCTGCTGAATCTGGCGGCGACCATGCCCAAATCCGATGTCACGGTCAATGGCACGCTGACGGTGGCAGGTCCTGGCCCGTCGACCGCAGAGGTACGCACGCTCAATGGCGATGGGGTGGTCAACATCACCGGATCGCGCGCCTTGCAGATCGACGATCAGGGCGGCGTGTTCTCCGGCACGATCACCAATGCGACCAATACCACGGGTAACCTCGTGATTGCGTCCAGCGCAGCACAGACACTATCGGGGGTGAATACCTATAACGGCACCACGACGTTAAGAGGCGCTTCCACGCTCACGCTGTCTGGCGCCGGTTCGATTGCCGACTCTGCCAATGTCATCCTCAACACCTTGAGTTTGCTGGATATTTCCGGCACCACGGCAGGTACCACGATTCAGCAAGTGCAAGGAACAGGCAACATCCAACTGGGCGATCATACCCTGACGCTCAGCAATCCCAATGCCAATAACATGACCTTCGATGGGCAGATTCTGGGCGGGGCCGGTGGCCTGCATCTGCAAAATGGTAGTCTGAACCTATCGTTGCCGGGTACCTACCACGGCGATACCGTAATCGATCCGTCGGCAACGCTGGCATTTAGCGGCCAGGGATCACTGGCAGACAGTACGGTCGTCGTCAATGGCACGCTGGATGGCACGGCCACCAATCTGGTTAATGCATCGAACAATAATTATGTGGTTGTCGGCGGGCTTTCTGGGGATGGCGTGGTCAACCTCGCGCAACCGAACTCATTGCAAATCAACAATGCCCAGGATAGCGTGTTTTCCGGACAGTTGAATTTTGGTTCCGGCACGCCGGGGATGTTGGGTTTTCTGGTGATGCAAGGCGGCACGCAAACCTTCGATAGTGCCATTTCATTGCCGATCGCCGCGCTCATCCAGCAAAATGCCACGCTCAGGTTCGGTAGCAATGGTTCATTGAGTTTGCCAGCGCAAGGTAGCCTGTATAACGACGGCACACTGGATTTCAGCGCCAGTTCCGCCACGCAGACCACCGGTACCATCGGTGGTCTGGGGGCGATGATTCTGGGCAGCGGTGGCCTATCGCTCACGGGTGATAACAGCGAATACACCGGGGTGATTAGCGGCAGTGGTGGTATTAACCTGACCACCGGCACCTTGGTGTTTGACGGGGCCAATACCTATTCTGGTAACACCGTGGTCGCCACGGGGGCATCGCTGCTGCTGAACAATCAAGGCAGTCTCGCCAATTCTCAGGTAAAAAATGACGGCGTGGTTGATTTAAGTGCGGCCACGATCAACCCGACCGTGGCGGGAATCAGTGGCAGCGGTGCGCTAAAGCTGGGCAGTAACACGCTGCATCTGGCGAATGCACAAGGCGTATTTGATGGTGCCGTGAGTGGCAGCGGCACGCTGAGCATGGATGGCGGTTCGTGGACTTACAACACCACGGCGGCACAGGCCAGCGGGTTTACGGGGGCGACCAACATCACCGGCGGCCAGATGATGGTCGGTGATGAACAGCACGGCAATGCCTATCTCCCAGGCGATGTGGCCGTTCAATCGGGCGCCACCCTGCGCGGTCACGGCACGATCGGCGGCGATGTGCAGAACGACGGCACCGTATTTCCGGGCGGTTCGGTTGGTATCCTTACGGTTAATGGTAATTACACCCAGGCAGCTAATGGTGTGCTGACCGCTCAAGTATTGCCTAGCGCCAATCCGGTCGCGGGCGTCGATTACGATCAACTGCATGTGCTCGGTCAGGCCACGCTTGACGGGGCACTGGATGTCGTTGTCGATTCCGGTCAATACACCATCGGCACGCAATACGACCTTGTTAAGGCCGATGGCGGTGTATCCGGGCAATTTGCGCAGGTGGCCTACAACCCGGCATTCGCCGCATACATCACCCCCACCGTGCAGTATTCGGCCAACACAGCCAGCTTGAGACTTCTGCCAACGGCCGCTCCGACACCGACTCCGACACCGACTCCGACACCGACTCCGACACCGACACCGACTCCGACACCGACTCCGACTCCGACTCCGACTCCGACTCCGACTCCGACTCCGACTCCGACTCCGACTCCGACTCCGACACCGACTCCGACTCCGACTCCGACTCCGGCTCCGACTCCGACCCCGGCTCCGGGCCTTGCTTACACCACGGCAAATGCAGCGGTAGCGCAGCCTTGGATCACGCAGCACAGTCTGTTGTCCGTCGGCGATACCCTTGCTGACGCACCAACTCATGGTCGCATCAGCGGTCGTCATGTCTGGTTGCGGGCGCTCAAAGGCCAGGGTGGAGCGAATGCCGCCTCTGTCGATCAAAACGGAGTTGTGCTGGGTGCCTCGAAGGCGGTTTCAGATGACTGGTCTGCCGGTGTTGCCTTCGCTCATACCCGAACGCAAACTCAAACCAGCTATCAATCAGTCCAAGGGCGTGGTTTGGGGCTGTATGCCTTGAGTGAGTTCAATCAAGGCCCTTGGCGAATCGATGCATCAGTGGGTGGTGGACGACTCACACAGGACAGTACCCGCCACCTCGATCCGACGGGATTGGTGGCTTCGGGCGATACCCACGGCTGGTATGGTTCGGCTGCTGTCACCGCGCGATACCACCACCAAATAAACAAAAAAGGGTTTATCGAGCCCTATGCTGGCGCGGCTTACCTCTACAGTCATACCCAGGCGTTTGAAGAGAGCGGCGCGGGCTTGCTGAACCTGTCGTACGCATCACGCGGCAGCAGTCTTGGTCGATTCAGCACCGGGGTAAAAGCAGGTATGGATCTCGGCAATGCGGGCGGAATGCAGGTTCGCCCCTGGGTGCTTGCCGGCGTTACTGCCTATGCCGGTGACACCCGGTCCACCCAGAATCTGTCGCTCGGTGTGCTCGATCAAACCTTGACCGCCCGGGGCGCTTCCCACACGGCCCTGGCAACCGGTGCAGGGGTAACCTTCGAAAGTCCGGGGCATCAGTGGCATACCACATTGGCCTACGAGGGGGAACATAGCCACGACAGCCACTTTAACAGTGTGCAATTGAAGGTTTCGTATCGCTGGTAAGCGCGCTTGTGATTTCGCATATCGTTGGGAGAGGCGGCTATTTAACGATCTTGGAACAGAATCTGAACAACGTAAACAGGATGACTTGGGCGCATTAAGAATAAATGCCTTCGATGCGGCTTTTGCCTGATGGATGGCAAGCGGGATAAACTGGGCGGACTAAGGAACCTCTGATTGAATCCTTCGTGGCCGAGACGGGCTTTTGAGGGATGAGTCGCGAGGCGCGGTGCGAAACGGGCTTGCGCCAGCTCAATGCGAAGCAGGCGCAAGCCCGCGTTAATGGTTATTCCATTCGTGAGCGGCGCAACACAGCGGGCTTACGCCAGCTACGCGTAAAATCGCCCTCAAAAGCCCGTCCCATGCGGGTTGCCGCCCAAAAGCCGCAACACTTCGTTATCGGCCTTGGCATCGTAGCGTAAACTACGACCTGCGGCCTCTGCCTCGTTTTGCGACTTTTGGATCAGCAACTCGGCTCACGAGGGATTCAATCAGAGGTTCCTTAAATCATCCTTACCCAAATCCTTTTACGTTGGACATTGAATTGAAAGCCCAAATCGAACTTCGTCTGTTGAACGCCGTGCGCCACATGCAAGAACAAGGCGTGCTGGACGCGGCCATCAATGTGACGCCCGCACTCACGGTGCCGAAAGATCCCAGCCATGGCGATTTTGCCACCAACATCGCTTTGCAAATTGCCAAGCCCATGGGTGTGCCGCCGCGTGTGGCAGCGGAGCGACTGCTCGAAGCATTGACGGATCGCAGTGGTATTCGTCAGATCGAGATTGCCGGCCCGGGCTTTCTGAACTTTTTCGTCGATCCGGCGGCGGCGTTTGCCTTGATCGACACCATCCTTTCGGCGGGGGGCACGTTCGGTCACTCGCAGTTCGGTGCGGGGAAAAAGGTTCAGGTCGAGTTCGTTTCCGCCAATCCGACCGGCCCGCTGCACGTCGGGCATGGCCGGGGCGCGGCCTATGGTGCCGTGGTCGCGGACCTGCTCGCGGCCGTCGGTTTCGACGTGCACCGGGAATACTATGTGAATGATGCCGGGCGGCAGATGCATATTCTGGCCGTCAGCATCTGGCTGCGTTACCTGGAAGCCTGTGGTGCCAAGCTGACCTTCCCCGCGAATGGCTACAAATCCGAAGCATATATTTTCGACATCGCCCGAGCGCTCAAGACCGAGCATGGCGACACATTGTTCGTATCGACAGAGGATGTATTTACCAACCTGCCGCCGGATGAGCCGCAGGGTGGCGACAAGGATGTGTACATCGACACCTTGATCGAGCGGGCAAAAACCCTGTTGGGCGAAACGCGTTACCGCACGGTGTTCGATGCGGGCCTGAACTCGATTCTGGCCGACATTCGCGACGATCTGCGGGAATTCGGTGTGGAATACGAGCAATGGTATTCCGAGCAGACGCTGGAAGATCGCGGCTTGATCGACCGTGCGATCGCCAAGCTGGAGGAACGCGGCTTCATCTACGAGCAAAACGGCGCGCTGTGGTTCAAATCGACCGAGTTTGGTGACGATAAAGACAGGGTGGTTCGTCGCGACAACGGTCAAAGCACCTATTTCGCCTCCGATATCGCTTATCACATGGAGAAATTCGAGCGCGGTTTCGAGCGCGTGATTGATATCTGGGGCGCGGATCACCATGGTTATGTCCCCCGTGTGAAGGCGGCGCTGACCGCGCTGGGGTTTGATGCGTCCCGGCTCGATGTTTCCCTCGTGCAGTTTGCGATCTTGTATCGCGGTGGCGAGCGGGTGCAGATGTCGACCCGTTCCGGCAGCTTCGTGACCTTGCGCGAACTGCGCCAGGAAGTCGGTAACGAGGCGGCCCGTTTCTTCTACATCATGCGCGCCGCAGCGCAGCATCTGGATTTCGATCTTGATCTGGCAAAAAGCCAATCCAACGACAACCCGCTGTACTACATCCAATACGCCCACGCGCGGGTATGCAGTGTGTTCCGTCAGTTGCCGCTGCGTGGATTTACCCACGATGCCGAGAACGGCCGCAGCGCCTATGCACGATTGACCGAATCGCACGAACAGGCGCTGTTCAAGCGGCTCTCGCAGTTCAGTGATACCGTGCAACGTGCCGCGGTGAATCTCGAACCGCATCTGCTGGTGCATTATCTGCGTGAACTCGCGCAGGATTTCCATGCCTACTACAATGCGCACGCATTTCTTGTGGCCGATGATGCGCCGTTGCGTGACGCGCGTTTGAATCTGGTTGCGGCGACCCGTCAGGTGTTGGGCAATGGTCTGGCGCTGCTCGGCATGAGCGCACCGGAAGAAATGTAAGCCAGAAATTCAAATCAGGTAACTTCACACATGGCTCAAAGCAAACGCACGCCGACCAATCGTCGCCGCAGCAATCCGCCCGCCGGTTCCGCGGGAAAATGGATTGTTGCGTTGCTGCTGGTAGTGATTGTGCTGCTCGGTTACGTCGCTTCACATCTGTGGAAAAAAGACACGCATTTGGGTTCAGGCTCGGGGCAGCAGGATGCCCGTTCGGTCGAGAAGCCCGATGAGAAGCCGCCGGTCAAGCCGGATTTCGAGTTCTATACCCTGTTGCCTCAGCAGAACAACGGACCGGCCATTACGACTCCGGACAAGCAGCTTCCTCCGGACAAAGCCACATCTGAAAACAAGACGACCGGAACGCCGGCAGGCAAGGCGCCGGAACGAAACTACTGGATACAGGCCGGTTCTTTTGCCACCGAGGCCGAGGCCGACCGTCGCAAGGCGGAAATTGCCATGCAGGGCTTTGCTTCGGAAGTCCGCCCGGCCAGCGTGAACGGCAAAACCTATTACCGAATTCAGATCGGCCCGATCAAACAGGAGCAACTCGCCACATTGCGCAAGCGTCTGTCCGATGCCCACATCGATACGTTGCCACCGAAAGTGGCGCCTTGATTCCTGATTTTTCGGGATTTTTACCCGTCAGGATCGGTCTGGCTTAATTTTTCCAGTCGATTCGGGTACATTGCATCACAGTTTTTACTTTAATTTATGGGGAAACCGCATGTCTGATTTCATCATTGCACCGAGTATCTTGTCTGCCAACTTCGCCGCACTGGGGGACGAGGTCGATAAGGTTATCGCCTCCGGCGCCGACTGGGTGCATTTCGACGTCATGGACAACCACTATGTGCCCAACCTGACGATCGGCCCGCTGGTGTGTGAGGCCCTGCGCAAACATGGCGTGACCGCACCGATTGACGTGCATTTGATGGTCAAGCCGGTCGATCGCATCATTCCCGACTTCGCCAAGGCCGGTGCCACCTACATCACCTTCCACCCCGAAGCCTCCGAGCACATCGACCGTAGTTTGCAACTGATTCGTGATTGCGGCTGCAAATCCGGCTTGGTATTCAATCCGGCCACACCGCTGGACGTGCTCGAATACGCCATCGAAAAAGTGGACATGATCCTGCTGATGTCGGTCAACCCCGGTTTCGGCGGGCAGAAATTCATTCCTTATGTGCTCGACAAAGCCCGTCAGGCGCGCAAGATCATTGATGCCTCCGGTCGCACCGACATCCGTCTGGAAATCGACGGCGGCGTGAGCCCGGCCAATATCCGTGAAATCGCCGAAGCGGGTGTGGATACCTTCGTTTCCGGTTCTGCTCTGTTCGGCAAGGCCAGTGCAAACGACGCGAATCGCTATGACACGATCCTCTCGGAATTCCGCGCCGAACTCGCCAAGGTTAAAAAGTAATGCCGCAATTTGCGCCCAACTTGGTGCTGTTCGATCTGGACGGCACCTTGGTGGACTCGGTGCCGGATCTGCACGAAGCGGTCAATCGAATGCTTGCCGAGCTCGGCCGTCCGACACGCATGATCGAGCAGGTTCGTGATTGGATCGGTAATGGCATCAAGCCGTTAGTGAGCCGCGCCTTGACCGGCCAAATGGATGGCAAGGTCGATGAAGCGCTGCTTGATGAGGCCATCGCCGCGTTTGATCGTGCTTATCAGGCAACCAATGGCAAATTTACCCGGATTTTCCCGGGCGTCATCGAGGGGCTGAAATACGTGCGCACACTCGATATTCCCGTGGGTCTGATGACCAACACGCCCCGCGCCTACACCGAGCCGCTTCTGGCCGAAACTGGCCTGTTGCGTTTTTTTGATCATGTGCATTGTGGCGATGATTTACCGGTGCAAAAACCCGATGCGGGTCCGTTGCTTTATGTGGCGGGCTGGTTTCGGGTTGAACCGACGGGCGCGCTGATGGTGGGCGATTCCATCTCTGACCTGAATGCCGCGCGCGCGGCCGGATTTAATATCGTCTGCACGAGCTATGGCTACAATCACGGACGCGATATCCGCGACTACAACCCTGATGCCATGATCGACTCGCTTGACGAGTTGAAATCACTGTTGGTGGGCGCGACTACTTAATTTTTCTGCAATTTCCGAGTTCTACCATGAAATTTACCCCCAAAATGGTGTTGTTCGATCTGGATGGCACGCTGATCGATTCCGTGCCGGATCTGCTGGTTGCCGTCAACCAGATGCAGGATGAACTCGGCTTGCCGCACCGTGCCGAAGCCGATGTGCGTAACTGGGTCGGCAACGGTATCGAGCGCCTGGTCGAACGCGCACTGACCAACGATTTGCACGGTACGCCCGATGCGGCTCTGTTCGACAAGGCCATGCCGATTTTCAAACGCTTGTATGCCGAATCCAATGGCAAGCATTCCTGCGTATTCCCTGGCGTGAAAGAGGGCATTGCCTACGTCAAATCGCTGGGGCTGTCCGTCGGTTGCGTGACCAACAAGGCCGCTGCATTCACCTTGCCATTACTCAAGGATATGGGCTTGCTCGATTCATTCGAAACGGTCATTGCCGGCGATACGCTGCCCCTGAAAAAGCCCGATCCCGCCCCGCTGATTTACGCCGCAGGCTGGTTCAAGGTGCATCCGCGTGAAGCGTTGATGATCGGCGACTCGATTTCCGATGTGAAGGCGGCACGTGCGGCCGGTTTCTCCATTATCTGCATGAGCTACGGCTACAACCACGGCGAAGACATCCGCAACTATCACCCCGATGCGGTGATCGATTCGATGGCGGAATTCCCCAAGCTGATCGGCAAGGCATCATGACGCAACGGGTGTTTTTACGGACAAAACGGCGATGGCGGAACTGAACAGTTCATTCCCGCTCTGTCCATAGCGCCGTAAAGCACGAAAAGTTAAGGAAATTGTCATGTCGTTCACCCCAACCGCTACTCAACTGAAGGCCCTTGCTGCCGAAGGTTTCAACCGCGTCCCGTTCACCCGCGCCATTTCCGGAGATTACGACACACCGTTGTCGGTGTACCGCAAACTGGCCGATGCGCCCAACAGTTACCTGTTTGAATCAGTCATGGGCGGCGAGCGTTGGGGACGTTATTCGATCATCGGGCTGGCGGCGCGGACGGTGCTGCGTGTTTATGGCCATAAGATCGAAGTGCGCCGGGACAATGAGCTGATCGAAACCACCGAGGCGGACGATCCGCTCGCCTGGGTCGAGTCATTCAAGGCGCGCTATCGTGTGTTCGAGCCGGAAGGGATGCCGCGCTTCCACGGTGGCTTGGTGGGTTATTTCGGGTTCGAAACCATTCGCTATATCGAGCCACGGCTGGCTGCGAAACCACCCAAGCCCGACCCGTTGGGCACGCCCGATATTCTGCTCATGGTGTCCGAGCAGGTCGTAGTGGTGGACAACCTCTCCAGCCAACTCCTGCTGGTGACGCTGGTCGATCCGGCCCAGGTCAATGCCCTCGAAGAAGGCGCTAGGCACCTAGATGCCCTGACCGAACGTCTGCGAACCGAGCGGGTGCGCTATGCGCCACTGGCCCATCCTCGTTATATCGACGAGAACGATTTCAAGGCCAGCTTCACGCGCGAAGGCTACGAATCGGCCGTGCTGAAAATTCGCGAATACATCGCGGCGGGTGATGTGATGCAGGTCGTGCCCAGCCAACGGATGACCATCGGCTACGATGCGCCACCGATTGACCTCTATCGTGCCCTGCGCAGCCTGAACCCCTCGCCGTACATGTATTTCATCGATTGCGGCGATCATCAGGTCATCGGCTCAAGCCCCGAGATTCTCGCCCGTCTCGAAGACAACGAGATTACCGTGCGCCCCATCGCCGGTACGCGCCCGCGCGGCAAAACCCATGCGGAAGATCTCGCGCTGGAACAGGATCTGCTGAGTGACCCGAAGGAAATCGCCGAACACGTCATGCTCATCGATCTCGGGCGCAGCGACACCGGTCGCGTGGCCGAAATCGGTTCCGTGAAACTCGAAGAACGCATGATCATCGAGCGCTATTCGCATGTGATGCACATCGTCTCGCAAGTGACCGGCCAGCTTAAAGCCGGTCTCAATGCCATCGATGTACTCCGCGCCACCTTCCCGGCAGGCACCGTCAGCGGCGCGCCGAAGATCCGCGCACTGGAAATCATCGACGAGCTCGAACCCGTCAAGCGCGGCGTCTACGCCGGTGCCGTCGGTTACTGGGCATGGAATGGCAACATGGACACCGCCATCGCCATCCGCACCGGCGTCCTCAAGGACGGTGAACTCCACATTCAGGCCGGTGGCGGCATCGTCGCCGACTCCATCCCCGCCAACGAATGGGAAGAAACCCTCAACAAACGCCGAGCCCTATTCCGCGCCGCCGCCGTCGCACAGGCGGGGGTGGATGGTGCTGAGGAGCATTCATGACACGTGTTGTTGGGTGATTTATCCGAGTACGAGGATGAAAAAGGCGCGGATTTCGCGCCTTTTTCTTGAAACTGGAATTTACCTACTTAGTGGTGGTGTGCGTGTGAACATCCGCCGCCACAGCCGCCCATCGGGCTGGTGTGGTCTTCGTCATCGTCGTCCCGTTCGGTAAATCCGGCAGGGATGAGCGGGTGGATGCCAAGTTTGTCAAACAGGGCGCGGTCGCGGTTCTGATCGGCGTTGTCGGTGGTCAGGAGTTTGTCGCCGTAGAAAATGCTGTTCGCACCGGCGAAGAAGCACCAGGCTTGCGCTTCGTCGCTCATGCCCTCGCGGCCGGCGGACAGGCGGACGTGCGATGTGGGCATGAGGATGCGGGCGACGGCGACGGTGCGGATGAACTCGATCGGATCGAGGGCGGGGATGTCCGCCATCGGTGTGCCGGGGATGCGCACCAGCATGTTGAGCGGCACGGATTCCGGTGCGCGCGGCAGGTTGGCCAGCGTGGCCAGAAACGAGGCGCGGTCCTCGCGTGATTCGCCCATACCCAGAATGCCGCCGGAGCAGACGTTGATGCCGCTGTCACGCACATGCGCCAATGTGTCGAGCCGATCCTGCATGCTGCGGGTGGTGATGACTTCGCCGTAGAACTCAGGTGAGGTATCGATATTATGGTTGTAGTAATCGAGCCCGGCTTCTTTCAAGCGGCCAGCCTGGGGCGCGGTGAGCATGCCTAGGGTGACGCAGGCTTCCATACCCAGATCTTTGACGACACCAACCATGCTGATGACATTTTCCAGCTGCTTGTCGGTCGGGTTTCGCCAAGCGGCACCCATGCAGAATCGGGTGGCTCCGGCTTCGCGGGCACGTAGGGCGGATTCCCGCACTTCCGATAGCGGCAGCAGCCGCTCGCGTTCCAGCCCGGTATCGTATTTCGAACTCTGCGCGCAGTACGAACAATCCTCCGGGCAGGCGCCGGTTTTGATGGAAAGCAGGGTGCTGATCTGAACGGCATTGGCGTCGAAATGCGCACGATGGGTTTCGTGCGCACGGAACAAAAGATCGTTGAACGGCAGGTCGAACAGGGCGAGAACCTGGGTCAGATCCCAGGGGTTGGACGTTTTAGACAAGGGCAGCCTCACATGCAGGAAAGGATTGGTTTGACAGGTGATTGGTGATTCGTCTTTATTGGTCGTCTTCAAAGGGACGATGGGGTTCAATCACGCAATCGACCCATGTGTCGTGATTGATCTTGTAAAGATCGTAAATCGTCCATGGGATCAGAATCACGGCCGCAATGGCCCAGATCACAAGATAATAGGTAACGTTGACCGGGAAGAACACCGCCACCGCCACGGCGGTCCCGGCGACACCATAGAACCGGTAGGCGGCCCACTGGGTATAGTGGCCTACCTTGGGATTTGGGTGATGTTTGTTCAGCGCGTAAATCAGCATGGACATGCCCGTCCAGAAAATCCCAAGCGGCAGCGGAACGAGAACGGCAACCAGCGTGCCATAATTGAACCACTTGGCGGCTCTACGCGAGGATGCGCCGGAAACGATTTTTCCTTCTTCTTCGTCTTCGATGGCGTGGATATATTCAGTCATGGGAACAGGCTCCCTTAATATTGGTACATGGAGTATGAATGTAGCATGAATCGACTGGCCGGACTAACACGGTTTCTGGTGCCTTCACCCTGCTACCTGTGTGGAACGCCAAGCGTGGAGGACAGCGGGTTGTGCGCCCGATGTGCCAGCGATTTATCGGCTGATAAGAGAACCCTGCCGCACCGTTGTCCGCAATGCGCGATTCGGGTGAGTGAAGCCGGGCAACGTTGCGCCGCGTGCCTGCGGCATCCACCGCATTTCGATTTTGCTGTTGCGGGGCAGGATTTTAACGCAGCAAGCCGATACCTGATTCATCAGTTCAAATATCGCAAGGACCCCGGTGTGCTTAATGCGTTGATGCAGCCGCTTTTCTTGTCTATCGAGCAGGCGTATGGCCGGCGTCAAGATGGTCTGCCAAATAACCAATTGAAAGACTGGCCGGATGTGTTGATCCCGATGCCCATTCATCCCGAGCGGCGGCAGGTTCGTGGATTCAATCAGGCACGCTTGATTGCCGACCGGATCGGGCGGCGTTTTGATTTGCCCGTTCATGGAAAGGCGGTAGTGCGTTCCGGGTCCAGCGAATCTCAAAGCGGGTTGTCTGCCATTGATCGCCGCAAAAGCCTGAAAAACGCCTTCGAGGTCAGGCAGGCTTTGCCCCGGCATGTCGTGATTGTTGATGATGTGATGACGACCGGTAGTTCTGCCGATGCCCTGGCGCATGCCCTTAAGCGGTCAGGGGTGCGGATGGTCTCCGTCTGGGTATTGGCGCGTACGCCCGCGCCGGGTGATATTCCTCATTGAACCCCGGCTGCTCCAGTTGTTTTTCAGTGTGTTCGTGTGCTTGAGTGCCGCCTGTCTTTGAGGTATCATCGCCGCCCTTATTTACTATTGCTTTGAATGCTGCAAAGTCCATGATCATTGTGGGCCGTTGTGGCGAAAGCGATCGAATCGAACAACCCACGAATTTTATGGGTAAAAACTCAAGGTATCACTCATGAAACCAGACATTCATCCTAATTACCGTCCTGTCGTGTTTCAGGATCTGGCCTCCGATTTTGCCATGCTGACGCGTTCTACCATTCGCGCCAAAGAGACCATCAAATGGACCGACGGCGAAGAATATCCGTTGGTGAAGGTTGAAGTCTCCTCTGCCAGCCACCCGTTCTACACCGGCAAGCGCATGGATTCCAGTACCGCCAAGCAAGTGGATAAATTCCGCAACCGCTACGGTAAGAAGTAATTCCGCGCGTTTCGACGCCATGCTCAAAGCGTGTAAAAAGGCACCCCGCTCGATTTGGCTGGGTGCCTTTTTTCTTTTTCTTGCCAGCGTATTTTCGTCATTCGTATCGGCAGAGGAGCAATGCCCACCGCCAAGAAACGCGATTTCCGCCACGGTGGCTTATGTCGATGATGGCGACACCGTTCGGCTGACCAATGGCGATCGGGTACGCCTGGCGGGTATCGATGCCCCCGAGGTGGCGCATCCTGCTTATGCTGATCGGGCCGCACGACCTTCAGAGCCATTCGGAGATGCCAGCCGTCAGGCATTGATGGCACTGTTGGCAACGTCGCACAACCGATTGCGCGTGCAATATGGCGCTGAGCCCGAAGATCGTTACGGCCGCAAGCTGGCCTATCTTTATCTTCCTGATGGTAAATCCATTCAGGCTGATCTGGTCGCGCGGGGGCTGGCGATGGCGGTGTACATGCCGCCGAACCTGGCACTCGCCGACTGCCTGACTTCAATTGAAAAAACAGCCCGTCATCACCACGCCGGTATCTGGTCGAACAGCGAATATGATCCGGGTATCGCGACGGCCAAAGGCATCCCGGATGATGTTCAGGGCGCGGCCATCGTTCGCGGCAAGGTGGTCTCGGTGCACCGCAGTCGCAAAAACATATGGATCAATCTGGAAGGCCGGGTGGCATTGCAGATTTCGGCTCGTGCCTGGGATCAGTTCCGAGGCATTGATTTTTATCGCTGGAAGGGGCGCGAATTGCGCGCGCGCGGCTGGCTGGTGCACACCAAAAGTCGCTATGAAGATTGGCGTATGCCGATCGAGTCACCTCGCTCCATCGAGCTCTTGGCGCGATAGGCCGACGCGCAATCTCTTGAAAATCAGCTTTGGCCGTGTTCGGCCAGCCAATCGCGCGGACGGAGGAATTCACGATAGAGTTCTGCCTCAGGGCTGTCTGGGGCGGGCGTCCAATCATAACGCCAGCGTACTTCCGGCGGCATGGACATCAGGATCGATTCAGCGCGGCCGCCCGATTGCAAGCCAAACAGCGTACCCCGATCATAGACGAGGTTGAACTCCACATACCGACCGCGTCGATAGAGCTGGAAGTCGCGTTCGCGTTCGCCGTAGGGCGTGTCTTTGCGCTTCGCCACAATCGGCGTGTAGGCGGGCAGGTAATGGTCGCCAACAGAACGCATCAGGCCGAAGGCCTGCTCGAAATCAATCTGTCCATCGGCGCCGTAATCATCGAAGAATAACCCGCCGACGCCGCGGGGCTCACTGCGGTGCTTGAGCCAGAAATATTCATCGCACCATTGCTTGAAGCGCGGGTATAACTCATCACCGAATGGCGTGCACGCTGCGCGGGACTGCTCATGCCAATGCACGGCATCTTCGGCAAAACCATAATACGGCGTGAGATCAAAACCGCCGCCAAACCACCATACCGGCTTTACGCCAGGCTTCTGCGCCTGGAAAAAGCGCACATTGGCGTGTGAGGTCGGTGCGTACGGGTTGCGCGGGTGAATAACCAGAGAAACGCCCAAGGCTTCGAAGCTGCCACCGGCAAGGTCGGGGCGGTGCGCCGTGGCCGAAGGCGGGAGCTTTTGGCCGGTCACATGCGAGAAATTGATACCCGCCCGCTCGAATACCTCACCGCCCTCCAGCACGCGGCCACGCCCCATCCCATTGAGCGCTTCGGTTTCGGGGCGCTGCCAGTCGTCGTTTAGAAAACGGGTGGTGGATTCGAAGGCTTCAAGCCCGGATACGATCCGGTCCTGCAGGTCGATGAGATAGTCGCGAACGCGTTGAATGTCGGGCATGGTGATTTGTCTCGTGATGTGTCCGCGCGCTGCGCGTGACATGGGCCGAAATCATGGGTCGAGGGAGGCGGCGGATTATAGCAGGTCGGGCGGACGCACTTGCATGGCTGGCGGGGTTGCTTCGGTCCCGCATGAGCGGGGACTACTATGGTCGGGTTAATCCACCGCTCCGGCGGGAACACCCTGCACGCAATTCCGCCCCGAAGCTTTTGCACTGTAAAGCGCTTTGTCTGCGTTGATCAGTAAGTCCTTGAAGGAAAAGTGCTCGGGTGACAGTGCAGCAAAACCGATGCTGACGGTGAAGTGCAGTGGGGCGCCGTCCTCAAGCATGATGGATTGTGCGGCGATGGTTTGTCTCAAACGTTCTGCCATTTCTTTTGCGGTACCGATGTCGGCCTCGGGCAGAATGAGAGCGAACTCCTCCCCGCCGATACGCCCCACGGTGTCGACGCTGCCACGAACGCTGTGCACGCAGGCTTCGGCGACGGCGCAGATTACCTGATCACCCATGGGGTGCCCCCAGGTGTCATTGATCTGTTTGAACAGGTCGATATCCACCATGAGCAGAGCGAGCTGATGTCTCAGTCGGATGGCCCTTTGGACTTCGACTTCACCGGTGTCCATGATTTGGCGTCGGTTGGCGATCCCGGTTAGAGGGTCACTGGTTGCCAATGACTGCAGCATGAAGTTCATCTTTTCGAGCAGAACATTCTGCTCAGACAGGCGGCGGTTGATGTTAATCAGTTCATCTTCCTTGCGTTTGCGGTCATCGATATTGAACGTTACGCCGATGAACCGTCGTCCCGGATTTTTGCCATCCCGATCCATGACCTTGCCGTAATTGGCATACCAGACCCAGTCACCATGCTTTGCACGGATTCTGAACTCACACCGATAGGTGGCGGTTTTGCCACTCAGGTGATCTTCGACCGCCTGCTTGAGGATCGAAACATCATCAGGGTGGATGATCTTGAAGATCTCATCGATGCAGTAGGCCCCTTCGTGTTCGTCATAACCGAGTTCGGAGAATATCTTGTGAACCTTGCAGACTACCTCGCCGCTGACCAGGTCGTTTTCCCAGAGATCGAGTCCGGCTGCTTCAAGTGCGAGAGCCAGTCGTTCCTTGTTGATGTCTGCTTCTTCCATAGGGGCTTCAGCTCGGGTTGGGCAATTTACCGGCATAGCCGATATTTCGCAGTAAAGCGGCAAAGGATGAAACAACCCCTTGGGCCGAATAAAACGCTTCCGCTGCCTCTACCTTGATGACGCTGACCATCTTCCCGGTGCTCGAGCCCGTGGTGGTGTCGAAGTAAACGGCCAGATCGCTTTCTGCATTGGAAAATCCGCATCCTGTACTTTCCGAGTAGTAGCAAATGGAATCCGGCGCGATGATGTCCGGCTCATTGCTCATGCTCGAATACATGATCAGATTTTCGTTCAGGTTGTAGATGTAATGGGTTTCGGTGCTGTCAGCTTGGTTCTGAGCATTGTCCAGGCGAATGACTCCGGTATCCATAGACGCACTGGTTGTTGATTGCGTAACATCGGTTATGAAGAAGTTGGTTGCAACCGCACTGGCCGTGCGACCGGTCAGTGAACAGATCTCTGTGACAACATCGGCCGTTGACGGTGGCGTGGGCGATTGGATCAGATACTTACCTAGAGCCCAAGCCTGTGACAGTGTGTTCTTAATGTAATTGCCCGCCAAAGCGTAATTGTTCCCCGCGTTTGATGGCCATAACGCGATGCCTGAAAAACTTCCGAAGGCGGAAACAATCCCCCCGGCCAGTGTTTCAGTTTGTGCTGCGGTTGTTGCCGAGAGTACGGCGGATTGAACATCGGCGGATTCGGAGGCATCGTTGGCCAAAGCGCAAGGACTCGACGCCATCGCGCCGCTGTATGTTGTTTGTGGTAACTCCGGTACTGCCCGTCCAGCCCCATCGCCATCCACTACCCAGTCGATGGCGTTGCCGGACAGGGCCGCAGCGATCAAGGGGATGAGGGCGTTGATCGGACCGACTTCAACCGGTATGACGCATCCAAGTGTGCTTCCGGTCGAGTCCTGATAGAGCGCAACCGTATTAATGATGGCGTTTTCAATATCGGCCAGTGTCAGCGCTTCTGCCGCATCGGGTGAGCCCATTAATGCCAGAACGCAGCAGTCTGTCGCTCCATCGTATGGTTTGACGGATACGGCGCCAGTCCAACCGCTCGCCGCGATCTCATCCAATATGCTGACCGCATCCTCGTAACTGCCCCCGCCACCACTGGCCAGAATGGCTGCGCCTGCAGCGATGCAACGGAAGTCCTCTATGCCGTAACTGCTGGTGGTCACTTCATACTCCTTGTTCTCTGCAGGATTTCAGTCACAAATTCCGAGCGGACACAGTTCCAGCTGCGCCGTGACGGTCTTCCAATAACCATGTAGTTCGATTGGCTGAGCGTACCCTATAGTAATGTGCGCTGGCTAGCGGTCTGTTCGGTGCAGGGAAGAGTTGTATTTATCCTGACTGGATAGGGGGTTATCGGTTGAGGTTACCGTTGTTGAAGCCATGTAGGGGGGTATTCGGAGTCAGGCTTCAAGCACTCTTGTTGGCATGCATGTTCTCGTGTGACGTTAACGTCTTAGCCAGTCTCCAGTGCGCCAGTGTCGGATCGGGGTGGGTTGGGCTTGTGTATCGACCGGGCCGGTCAAAATCCCTTCGAGCCGATCATCGAAATATCGCCGAACGGCCAGAGCACTGCGCGCAGGTGGACGCTGTGCGGGATTTGCACTGGTGGACACGATGGCGGTGTTGGCTGCTTGGGCGAGGGCTGCAGCGACGGGGTGCGCGGTGACGCGGACAGCCACTTCATCCCGCCCGCCGGTAATCCAGTCCGGGGTGTTCTGACTGGCCGGCACCACCCAGGTGGATGGCCCGGGCCAATGGGCACTGATCCTGGCCAGTTCTTCTGAGGATAACGATATCCACGGGTGGATCTGCTCGAGGTTGGCGGCGAGTAGAATCAGGCCCTTGCGCCAGTCCCGCTGCTTGAGCGTCAGTATCCGCTCGACGGCGATCTCATCCAGCGGGTCGCAGCCCAGGCCGAATACCGCTTCGGTGGGATAGGCGATCACGCCGCCTTGAGAGACGATCTGGCCGGTAAGGCGAAGGCGAAAGGGGCTGTTGTGCATGATGAATTCGGTGATTGGGCTGGGTCAAATCATCTAATGCGCCAGGTTTTGGGCGCTTGCGCCCTTATTCCGACTCGGGTGCGGCAGGTTTTTTGCTGCGGGTAGTGGTCGCCTTTTTTGCCGGAGTTTTCTTTGCAGGCGCATCCATATCGGTCGCGCTGGCCTTTTTGACGCGCGTCGTTGTCGATTTCTTGGCTGTTGTTTTTGCGGTTGTCGCTTTTGGAGCGGCTGTTTTCTTGGTCGTCGTTTTCGCAGCGGTTTTGCCGCGCGCCGATTTCTTTTCGGGTGCGGCGGCAAGCAAGGCGACGCACTCGTCCAGTGTCAGGGATTTTGGATCCTTGTCCTTGGGGATTTTGGCGTTCTTTTTGCCGTCGGTTATGTAGGGGCCGTAGCGACCGTTTTGCACTGACACACCGTTATCAAACTGGGTGATGTAGCGATTCTTCTCGGCGAGTTTTTTGATCTCGATGATTTCGAGCGCGCGGGGCAATTCGATGGTGTACGGATCGTCATCCTTGCCCAGCGATGCGTACATCTTGCCGAATTTCACGAAGGGGCCGAAGCGGCCGATGGCAACCTCGACTGGTTCGCCTTCCGGGGTTTCCCCCAGATGTCTTGGCAGTTGAAACAGATCCAGCGCTTCATCCAGCGTGATGGTGGCAATGCTCTGGCTGCGCTTGAGCGAAGCGAACTTGGGCTTTTCCTCGTCGTCCTTGGTGCCGATCTGGGCGAAGGGGCCGAATCGCCCGAGCCGGACGGAGACGGGTTTGCCCGATTTGGGATCGATTCCCAGTTCACGCCCCTGGGCGGCCTCCTGCCGGGTGACATTCTCATTGGTGTGCTCGACGCGGTCATGGAAGGGCGTCCAGAACTCGCGCATCAATGGCACCCAATCGCGCTCGCCGCGGGATACGGCATCCAGGTCGTCTTCCAGCTTGGCGGTGAATTCGTAATCGACGATGTCGCGGAAGTAATCGGTCAGAAAGCCATTGACGACGCGGCCCATATCGGTGGGTTTGAAGCGTCTCTGGTCGAGCAGCACGTATTCGCGCGCCTGAAGTGTGGAGATGATGCTGGCATAGGTCGAAGGGCGACCGATACCGTACTCTTCCAGCGTTTTGACCAGACTTGCCTCGGTAAAGCGCGGTGGTGGCTCGGTGAAGTGCTGGTCGGCCGCGATGTCGTTCAGGGCGATCTTGTCGCCTACGGCCAACGGCGGCAGACGGCGATCCTCGTCATTGTCTCCGGACGTATCGTCTTCATCCTCGCGATAAAGCGCGATGAAGCCAGGGAATTTGAGGGTG
This sequence comes from Halothiobacillus sp., assembly GCF_028710545.1. Lineage (GTDB taxonomy): Bacteria > Pseudomonadota > Gammaproteobacteria > Halothiobacillales > Halothiobacillaceae > Halothiobacillus. The sequence goes on from NZ_JAQTTX010000001.1 coordinate 44,418, forward strand.
GAGCCATTGGCGCGGAAGCTATGCTGATCATTGACCGCGAGATCGACAGAAACCTGATCGTAGACAGCCGGTGTCATTTGCGAAGCGACTGCGCGCTTGAAAATCATTTCATACAGGCGGAACTGATCCTTGTTCAGGAACGCGCGTACCGATTCGGGGGTATTCGCTGCTGAAGTCGGACGGATGGCCTCATGCGCTTCCTGCGCGTTTTTGGATTTGGTCTTGTAGCGGTTCGCGTTGGCGGGAAGGTAGGCTGCACCGTACTTCTCGCCGATATGTGCCCGAATCTCCGTGAGCGCGTCCTCGGAGAGCGTCACGGCATCGGTTCGCATGTAGGTAATCAAGCCCACGGCGCCCGCGCCGATGTCGACACCTTCGTACAACTCCTGAGCCAGGCGCATGACGCGCGATGCGGAGAGCCCCAGTTTGCGAACCCCTTCCTGCTGGAGCGTCGAGGTGGTAAATGGCGGTGCCGGGTTGCGCTTGCGTTCGCGTTTTTCCACCGAGCGGACGGTGAGCGTGCCGGCGGCGGCTTCGAGGATCCGGCTGCGTGCGGATTGCGCGTCCGTTTCGTTGGTCAGGGTGAATTGTTCGACCTTTTGCCCGTCCAGTGTCAGCAGGCGCGCATTGAATCGACTCTTTTCGGCAGCCCGATCGGCCTGGCAGTCGGCGAGAATGGTCCAGTATTCCTGCGGGGTGAACGCCTCGATTTCGGCCTCGCGTTCGACGATCAGGCGCAGGGCGGGGCTTTGCACACGTCCGGCGGATAGCCCCGGATTGATCTTTTTCCACAAGAGCGGCGAGAGGTTGAAGCCCACGAGATAATCGAGCGCGCGGCGTGCCTGCTGGGCATTGATCAGATCGATGGAAAGATCACGAGGATGCGCGACCGCTTCCTGTACCGCTTTTTTGGTGATTTCGTAGAACACCACCCGTTGCGCCGTCTTGTTCTTCAGCAAGCCTGCTTCCGCCAAGAGTTCGCGCAAGTGCCAGGAAATGGCCTCGCCTTCGCGATCGGGGTCGGTTGCGAGCAGGAGGGTGTCGGCTGATTTCAGTGCCTTTTTAATGGCATCGACGTGGCGAATGTTCTTTTCGATCAGCGCGTAGCTCATCGCAAAGTCGTGCGCTGTATCCACAGCGCCGTCTTTGGGGATCAGGTCGCGCACATGGCCATAGGACGCGAGTACCTCGTAGCCGGGGCCGAGGTATTTCTTAATGGTTTTCGCCTTGGCGGGCGACTCAACGATAACAAGCGTTTGGCTCATAGGGACTCGGCGATCTTAAGGATGCTAATCAGGTGTATTAAGAAATCTCTGCAAGAATCAATCCATGGCTTCGTGCTGAAACACCCGTGCCGATAAACGCCCGGCACGGGCAATCAATTCAATGACTTGCATCATTGAGCGGCAGGGCGTCGATGCCCTGCGCGGGAAGATCTGTATTTGTGCAGACCTCCGCTAAAAATCAGTGCAACAATTCTGCTGTTTCGGCGAACACGAGGTCTTCCATCCAGGCAAATGCGGCTTCCTCGCCGGGTCGGGCGAACAGCACGAGCATGACGACCCATTTGATGTCTTCGAGATCCAGTTCTTCGTTATCCAATGCCAGTGCGCGCTCGATGACGGTTTCCCGTGTCTGGGCGCTCAAGATACCAATAGCCTCGAGTTGGACCAGCAGGCCACGCGACTCGACATCCAGGGCCATCTGTTCCTCGGCCGTAAATACGCGGAACGAGGTTGGCTTGGGCGCGCTGACTTCTGCCAGCGGCAAGTTGGATAGCTCTGCCGGTTCGCTGGCTGCCGCATCCAGCCAGGAAAACGCGCGTCCGATCTCATCAGCGTCAAAACCGGCATGGAGCAGTTTTTTCTGGAGATCCGTGCGCAGCGGCGCTGGAGGCAAGTGGGGTTCTTCTTCCATATGGTTTTCAAACAGATACATCAACAAATCAAGCACGGTTTCTTTCATGGAATCTCTCAGGGGACGAAGTTGAACGACGCACGGTTGCCCGTCCGTCAGGCCGTTCTCACATACAACCCTCCGGGTAAGGTGGTGACGTGTCCAGCAAGTTCAAGCATGAGGAGGATGGAGGAAACTTCGGCGGGGGTCAATCCGCTGGATGCAATCAGCGTGTCTGCAGATTGAGGATCGAAGCCAAGACAGTCCAGAATTTTCTGTTGTTCCGGGTCGAGGTGGGCGGCGGGAACGGTGGTTGGCTCTGGTTCGAACGAGGCGGTGTCGACCATTTGACGCAGGCGTGCGCCGAGGGTGTCGATGAGTTCCTCGAAAATGTCCTGGGCGGTTTCGACCAGCTTGGCGCCTTCCCGGATCAGTCGGTGCGGGCCGCGACTCAAGGGGTTGTGGATCGATCCGGGTATGGCAAAGACTTCGCGCCCCTGCTCGGCGGCAAGGCGCGCGGTAATGAGCGAACCGCTCTGCAGGCTGGCTTCTACAATCAAAACGCCTTCCGACAGACCGCTGATCAGCCGATTGCGCCGAGGGAAATGCTCCTTTCTGGCCAGGGTGCCGGGGGGCCATTCGCTGATGAGCAAGCCACCCTGTGCCACGATTTGCTCGGCGAGTTCACGGTGTTCGCGCGGGTAGATGATATCCGGTCCGGTTCCCATGACGGCAATGGTGGCGCCGTGAGCGGCCAGAGCCCCGCGATGGGCAGCGGCGTCAATTCCCAGCGCCAGTCCGCTGGTGATGACGAGGCCCTGCGCGGACAGATAGCGGGCGAAGGCGCGCGCATTGTTAATCCCGCCGCTCGTCGGTGTACGGGCGCCGACGATGGCAAGTTGTGGTTCTTGCATTAGCCGGATGTCGCCTTTGCCAAAGAGTGCCGCAGGCGCGTCGGGAAGGTCGGCAAGTTGCGGTGGGTAGGATTTTTCCCCGGCGAGTACCAGATGGTGCTGTTCGGATTCATTGAGCCAGGACAGCATGGTTTCGACACGATCAGCCATGCCGCGAGGTTGTTGATGGGCCAGAGAAGCGGGTAGGCCCAGGCGGATCCATTCCGATGCGGGTGCCTGTAGGGCTGCCAGCGGTGTTTCGAATGCATCCAGAAGTCGGCGCAGACGTTTCGGGCCCATGCCATTGATGGTGATCAGAAACAGTAACGCCCGGCGCGCATCGGCGTCGGGCGTTGTTTGGTGCTCAGAGGTCAGCAAGGGAGCCTCTGCACGAATCGATAGTGTCTCTGCGGGCCGCCAAGGGTCCAGGTGCAAGGCGCGGTGCGCGGGGAATGGCCGTAGCCATTCTCAAGCGCCGCAACGCCGCAGATGGGCCCTTGACGGCCCGCCCGGATGGGGCTTGCGGGTTTGCCCGCACTCGGCGTTGCTGCCTCTTGATGGGCAATGAGCCCATCTTCGAGTCGGCGCCTTGATTGCGAACAAACCCGCAAGCCAGAGGCACCATCGATTCGTGCAGAGGCTCCCAAGGAAAAGACACGGTCCTGAGGCTGGGCGCCTCAGTCGGCCGTTGGGGTTTGCAGCAAATCGCCAATGCGCACTGGCCGCTTGGTTTGAACCACCAGCGCCAAGCTTGCGCGATCGTACACACGGAAGACCATGGCGGTGCCGATTGGGAAGTCGGGCAATTTGACTCTGGGCGGCGAAGGAATTTCAAAGCCTTCAGGCTTGCTGTTTTCTGCCAGCTCTTTGGGGTTGATTGTGTACTTGTCACTGACAATTTGGCCAGGCTTGCTGATGCGCAGCATATCGCCGGGTACCAGGCCGTTATTACTGCCGGCATTGATAATCACAACCTGATAGGTCGCAACTTGTGTAATGGCATCGGGGATGTCGATAACGACCGCGTTGATTGGCACGGCCGGAATACTGGGCGTGACATCGTGGTCGAACGGTTCGTTGATGACGGGTAGCACACGGTCGCCATCCAGGATTTCGCGGGCACTTTTGGTGATGCGCAACGTCGTCGGGTCACCGCGGTGCATCACTTCGGCCTGACCTTTGTAGATGGCGCGATAGCCGAGGAAGTCGCCTGTGACCGGGTCGACCAGCGGCCTGCCCTTGCCGAGAATGGAGAACGTGTTCGAGTTTTCCGTCAGCGCCGGGCGTGCGTACACGACATCACCGAAACTGGTGGACGTCGTTTGATCACGATTTGCCAGAACATAAGGTGCCGATTCTAATTGTTTTTCCGACATGATCTGGTCATACGACAGGAAGGGTTTCAAATCTTCCAAGGGGATGGCCGATATTGCGGGCGGCAGTGTCTCGTAGCGAATATGGGGGCGCAGGGTGATGCCCAGGCGCGGTTTACCGCCGATGTACATGATGCCGATCTTGTCGCCGGGGTATATTTTGTGCGGGTTTTTGATTTCGGGGTTGTCATACCAGATTTCAGGCCAGTAGTAGGGGTCTTTCAGGAAGTGGTTGGCGATCGACCAGAGCGTGTCGCCCTTCTTGACGGTGTATTCATTGGCCTTGAGCGAAATGAACTGCGCCTTGGTTTCGTCCGGAGTCAGCGTGCCTTTGACCGGGCCGCGCGTGGCGCCAAGCGGCAGTCCATCCGGCGCGGGCTGGTTCACGATATTGACGGGCGGACGCTCGGCAGCACAGCCAGACAGCAACGCGGTGGTAATGAGGGAAAACGAGAGTAGAACCGGTAATCCTTTTGACGATCTCATGGGCAACATCCTTGGGTTTTCAGCCGAAAACGGGGCAACATTGGGGCAGTGGCCGAACCCTTGGTGCTTGTGGGTTCGCGCAACACCGCCCGTGTACATGACTCAAGTATGTGGTCTAGGCAAGTGGCCTAGGTACAAAGCTTGGGCTCGCGTACAATGTTGCGGCAAATAAGCTTATTTGTAAAAGAATTTGAGCGCCGCGTCCACAGGCGCGTGCAGATTGATCTGCAAAATAGGTGGGCGGTGATGTTTTTCTGCGATGATGGATAGCTGTCTGGTGTTGTTTTTCGGGGTTTTTGCCCTAGGTTGAGGATATGGGGTTGTGCCGCCATGAACGAACACTTAAATGAGTGTTCATGAAGAATTAAAAATCACATTTTTTGATTTTCGTCCTCTGAATTATTCCAGGATGGAATGATTCTTAAGTTTCCCTAAGGCTGGATGTGTGATCCCCCCCCCCCCGGAATTTATTCCAAGTATTTTTTAGTGAGTTTTGTTGGATATGTCGTTACTTGAAGTGTTGCTTTTTCCCGATGAAAGACTGCGCCGGGTGGCTGCCGAGGTGAAGCAGTTTGACGCGCGCGTCCAGCGTTTAAGTGAGCAGATGCTGGAAACAATGTATGACTCTCGCGGCGTCGGTTTGGCCGCGACGCAAGTCAACGTGCACGAACGATTGTTTGTGGCGGACTGTGCCGAGGACGGATGTGCCCCGGAGCCATTGGTTTTCATCAATCCTGTGATTCTTGATCGCAGTGGCTCGGTCGAATCGGAAGAAGGTTGCCTTTCGATCCCCGGTGTCACCGACAAGGTGATGCGCGCAGAAGCCGTTCACGTGCGCGCGCAGGATGCTTCTGGCAAGAGTTTTGAACGTGAGGCGAGTGGTTTGCTGGCTATCTGTATTCAGCATGAAATCGACCATCTCGATGGGCGTCTTTTTATCGATTACCTTTCGCCGCTCAAGCGCCAGCGTATCCGCAAGAAACTCGAAAAGGCCCAGCGCCAGAAGGAATCAGCATGAAGGAATCGGCATGACGGTGCGCATCATCTACGCGGGCACGCCCTTGTTTGCCGTGCCTGCTCTCCAAGCTTTGGCGGCGGATGATTCAGTGGAACTGGTGGCGGTGTACACCCAGCCCGACCGTCCCTCCGGTCGCGGGCAGAAATTAACACCGTCACCGGTGAAGGAAGCCGCGCTGGCGATGGGAATCCCCGTGGAACAGCCGTCGAGCTTGCGTGATGAATCGGCGCAGGCTGCGCTGGCCGGTTACCGACCCGACCTCATGGTTGTTGCCGCCTATGGCCTTATTCTCCCGGTTCCGGTTCTGGAAACCCCGCGACTGGGTGCGATCAATATTCACGCCTCGCTGTTGCCGCGCTGGCGTGGTGCGGCTCCCATTGCGCGTGCCATCGAAGCGGGCGATTCGGTGACGGGTATCACGATCATGCAGATGGCCGAGGGCCTGGATACCGGCGATATGTTGCACAAGGTCGAGCTGGCCATTCGGCCAACCGATACGGCGGCCACGCTGCATGATCGATTGGCCGAATTGGGCGCGCAGGCCTTGATGGCCGCGTTGCCCGGTATCATCGCAGGTTCAATCACGCCCGAGCCGCAGGATGATGCCCAGGCCTGCTATGCGGCGAAATTGAGCAAGGCGGAAGGTCGCCTGGACTGGCGCGAACCGGCCGACCTGCTGGCACGCCGCGTGCGCGCGTTCGATCCATGGCCGGTTGCGTATACCGAGTTCAAGTCTGCCCCATTGCGAATATGGTCCGCAGAAGTCGAACCGAACAGCCCGAAAGCCGAACCCGGTACCGTGGTCGCGGTGGATGCTTCGGGGTTTGTTGTGTCTACTGCCGCAGGGGGGGTGCGGGTGCTGGCCTGTCAGCAGGCGGGTGGAAAGCGGATTTGTGCGGCCGATTTTGCACGTAACCATCAACTGCTCGGTGCCCGCTTTGACTGATTCTTCCAAAAACGCGCAAAGAAATCCATGGGGCGGCCGTTCGGATCGATCTGCCCCATCTACCCCGAAAGGCCAGGCACAGAAGGGCTCTTCGGCGAAATCATCGCATAGGCCGCATCAGCGCTCGGCAGCCAACTTTGATCCGGATCGTCCCGTCCGGGTCGATCCGCGCACCTTGCCCCGATTGTCTCCCGAAGCCTTGACGGCTCAGCTTCTGCTGTCTGTCGTTGTTCAGGGGGTATCGCTCGATGCCGCCCTGGGGCGGGTGCTGTCCCAGGCGCAGCCGGTTCATCGCGGTCTGGTTCAGGCGATGGGCTACGAGGTGCTTCGGCATTATGAGGCGCTGGTATTCTGGCGAGATAGCCTGCTGGAGCGACCCATCCCCGCCAAATCGGCCATTATCGCGTTGTTGCTTCTGGTCGGGCTGGAGCGCATTCGCGGCGCACGTCGAGAGGCCTCGCGCTCTGTCAATTCCGCTGTGCAAGCCGCAAGGGAGCTCGGGCATCCGTGGGCGACCGGTTTGCTCAATGCAGTGTTGAGACGAGCGGCGCGTCAAATCGAGGAAGGTGTTGATCCCTTTGCCGGAGCCACGCCTGCTGCTGCCGCGCGCTTGCCGGCGTGGTTGTTCGAGGCGCTGGTGGCCGATTGGGGGGAGGAGCGCGCGTCCCGCCTAGGGTTCGCGCTGGCGACGCATCCACCCATGACCTTGCGTGTGGTGGGTGATCGGGCGGTTTATGGCGAGCAACTGACTTCGATGGAGATCGAGGCAAACCCCACGGCCTTTTCGACGCGCGGACTCAATCTGGTCCATCCCATGGATGTCGACCGCCTGCCCGGTTTCGGCGAGGGGCAGGTGTCGGTTCAGGATGAAGCCGCCCAGTGGGTTGTCGACCTGCTCGATCTGGCGCCGGGGCAGCACGTGCTCGATGCCTGTAGCGCGCCCGGCGGCAAGACGCTGGCCATGTTGCAACATCAACCCCAAGCAAGTGTGACGGCAGTGGATATCGATACCACGCGTATGGCCCGGGTGCAGGAAAACCTGGAGCGCGGTCAGGTGTTCGCCCGTTTGATTGTTGGTGATGCGGGCGCACCGCAAGACTGGTGGGATGGTCAGCCGTTCGATCGCATCCTTGCCGATGTGCCCTGCTCGGCAACGGGGGTGATCCGGCGTCATCCCGACATCAAACGTTTACGCCGACCGGAAGACTTGCCCGTTCTGGTCGCGCGACAGGCTGCGATTCTCGATGCGCTCTGGTCACTGCTCAAGTCGGGCGGGCGTATGGTCTATGCCACCTGTTCCATCCTGGATCGGGAAAACGCGGCGCAGATTGCCGCGTTCTTGCGGCGGCATGGTGATGCGCGTGCGCTGCCCATGGCTGTGGATTGGGGCGAGATGCGACAAACCGATGGGCAGTTTCTGGGGCGACAGGTTTTCCCTGTTCCGGAAGGGCACGATGGGTTCTTTTATGCTGTGCTGGAAAAAAACTGATCGGGCGGTTGATCGCTGCCGCGCTGCAGTGTCGGCGCTGTCGTTTTTCCTGCTCCTTCTGTTCGCGCTGCCCGGGACCGAGGCCAGTGCCTCCAGCGCGACCATTGTGCGCGCACATGCGGAGATTCGAGAGGGTGTCGTCTATCTCGATGTCGACCTCAAGCTTGTGCTCGACAAGGAGATGATTGATGCCATGCGCAATGCCATCCCACTCAACCTGTCGATGATTTCCGTCATCGAATCGCCGCGTGACTGGTGGTTTCCTGATGAAGTTGCCTCGGATCAGCGGCGTTATCAACTGGAGTACCATGCACTGTCAAAAACCTGGCTCGTGACCGATACGCTTGAACACGAGGCGCGCAGTTTCAGTACCTTGGATGGTGCGTTGCGCTCTCTGCAACGGATTCGTGCGTGGCCGGTGACGACCGCCAAGCATCTGAAAGGCCGCGGCCCGTTGGTCGGGCGGGTGCGTATGGTGCTGGATGTCAACAAATTGCCCTTGCCACTGAGGTTGCCGGCCTTGTTCGATTCCCGCTGGTCACTCAATAGCGATTGGTTTTCCTGGGCTGTGCCGACAGTCGGGGCAGATACGGGAGACGGTTTGTGAAGTTTGTCGGCCGCTGGGGGCAGTTCTACACCCGTTGGATTCGTCGACTGGTACCACCGATCAGCGTGATGGTCGTCGTACTGTTGTTGATTCTGATGTATTTGATTTCGGAATCGCTCCAGCGGGCCAACCAGCCGGAGCATCTCTATCTTTCCCTGTTGGGGCTGTCTGCGCTGGGGATTCTGTTTCTGGCTGCGGTCGTACTCGGGCACATCATCCGGCTGGTCAGCAATTATCGGCGCGGGGTGCCCGGCGCTCGCCTGACCGCGCGGCTGGTGCTCACGTTTGTCGGACTGACTTCGACCCCCGTGCTCATCGTGTTTTATTTTTCCGTATCGTTCATCCAGCGTGGCATCGATTCCTGGTTCGATGTGCAGGTCGAACAGGCGATGTCGGATGCACTCTCGTTGTCGCAATTGGCATTTGACGGGCAGATGCGTACCGCCATGAATGAAACCCTGCGGGCGGCCAAACAGCTCCAGGGCGTATCGGGTGATCTGGTTGCCCTGGATTTGAACGCGGTACGCCGCAATACCGGCGCCCATGAGATGACGATTTTCGGTTCTCGCAACCTGATTGTGGCCTCCGCCTCGGATGATATGCAGGCCATCGTGCCTTCCCGCCCGGACGAAACGGCACTGAGCCATGCCCGCGCAGGCAAGGACTTTATCGGGCTTGATCCCGGGGGCGGGGATTCCATGCGTATCCGGGTCGTCGTCCCGCTCACGGCGGGCCTGACCGGTGATGGCAGTAGTGAAGTCCTGCAGGCGCTGTATTCCATTTCGCCGCGTGCGAACCAGCTATCGAGTAGCGTGCAGGCTGCTTTCAACGAATACCGTTCCTTGATTTTTCTCCACAAATCGCTGAAAAGAACCTTTACCTTTGCGCTGACCTTGGCATTGCTGTTGTCCTTGCTGACGGCGGTATGGCTGGCCTTTATCGCCGCACGCAAGCTGTTGGCGCCGATTCAGGAGCTGGCTGCCGGGACACGAGCGGTCGCCGAGGGGGACTATAGCCTCCGCTTGCCTGTGGATCGTCGGGACGACCTGGGGCAGCTGGTGCAGTCGTTCAACACGATGACGGCGCGGGTGCGCCGGGCGCATCAGGTCATGCAGCAGCTTCAGGAAGTGGCGGATCAGGAACGCGATTATCTGGAGACGGTGATTCAACATCTTTCATCCGGTGTGCTGACTCTGTCGCCAGATGGCCGCATCACACGAAGCAATTCTGTCGTAACGCAATTGTTGAGTATCGCCAGCCAGCACATCGACGGTTGCACGCTGACCGAGATTTGCCAGACATACCCCCATCTGGAGCCGATCTGTGCCGCTTTCAGCCATCTGCTTGAGCCTGGGCAATTGCCGGCCGGTGCCACCGTTGAAGCCCAGGTGCGGATCATGGGCGATGCCGGGCGACGCATCTTGTTGAGTCGTGTGGCTGCATTGCCAGCCGATGATGTGACCGGTGGTTTTGTTCTGGTTTTCGAGGATGTCACCACCCTGATTCAGGCCCAGCGCGACGCGGCCTGGTCCGAAGTGGCGCGTCGGTTGGCGCATGAAATCAAGAACCCGCTTACGCCCATTCAGTTATCGGCGGAGCGCTTGCGTCGACGGTTGCTGGGCAACCTCAGCGATGAGTCCGCGCAGATTCTGGATCGCTCGACCCAGACCATCATCAGTCAGGTCGAGGCAATGAAGTTCATGGTGAATGAATTCGCCGAATACGCGCGCTCGCCACAGATCACCCTGAAATTGCTGGATCTGGATGAGCTGGTCTCGGAAGTTATCGATTTGTACAAAGGCGGCGATATCCCCGTGCTGCATCGATCCGCCGGGCATCCGCTGCCCGTGCGTGCCGATCCGGGGCGGATTCGGCAGGTATTGCACAACCTGATTCGCAATGCGCAGCAGGCAATGACCGAGCAGGGCTGCCCCGGCGGCGAACAACCCGAGGTGACGCTATCGACCGGGTTGCATCAGGAAGGCGGTCTGGTTCTGGTTGAGTTGACGGTAACCGATAATGGCCCGGGATTCCCTGAAGATATGATTGATCGCCTGTTTGAGCCGTACACCACGACACGCCCCAAGGGATCGGGACTGGGCTTGGCGATCGTGAAGAAAATCGTGGAAGAACATAGCGGTATGGTGCTGGCCTCCAATGTGCAGGATGGACCCGTCGAATTGCACGGTGATATCCCGGCGCGGGGTGTGGCCGGTACGAAAACAGGCGCGCGCATTGTGATTCGTTTACCCTTTGCGCTTCCAGAGATACCGGTGAATACGGAAGTGGAGACGATGTCGTCATCTTCGATCCTGACGGGTTCGCAGGAAGATCGTCCAGAAACGTCTCCCCTGGATTCGACAAGCAGGCATAATGCCCCGAGGGACTTGTTCCGCCGTCCGCACGAGACCCGTGCGGATGCCGATTTAGATCATTCAGGATAACAATGGCACACCATGAGTATTGGACACATTCTGGTCGTTGACGATGAAGTTGAAATTCGCAATTTGCTGGCGGAGTTGCTGGCGGATGAAGGGTATACGGTATCCAGCGCGGCCGATGCGAACGAAGCACGTGCCCTGATTGCCGCGCGTCGTCCGGATCTGATTCTTCTGGATATCTGGATGCCGGGCCAAGATGGTATTTCCCTGCTGCGTGAATGGGCCGAGCAGGATCAACTGGTTTGGCCGGTGGTCATGATGTCCGGTCATGGCACGGTGGAGACTGCGGTGGAAGCCACGCGATTAGGCGCATTCGATTTCATCGAAAAACCCATTTCACTCGACAAACTGCTGCTCGTCATCGAACACGGCCTTGAAAATAACCGTTTGAGCCGTGAAAACGAACAACTCAAGCGTAGCGTTCCCGATCCGTTCGAGTTGATCGGGGACAGCGAATACATGTCCACCCTGCGCTCACAGGCGAAAAAGGTCGCCGGGCATGATGCCTGGGTGCTCATCTCCGGCGAGCCGGGCACCGGCAAGCAGGCACTGGCGCGCTTTATCCACCAGCATTCACCCCGTCGACATTTCCCGTTCATCGATACCGGCGGCGTCGCCATGGGGGGGCGCCAGAATGCGGCCATCGAGCTGTTCGGTGCGGAAAGCGAGGGCAAGATCCGGTACGGTCTGCTCGAACAGGCCAATGGCGGCACGTTGTTCATTGCCGAAGCGGCGGATATGGACGAGCAGACCCAGATGCAGCTGATTTCCGCCCTCGAGAATCAGACCTTCTTCCGGGTGGGTGGCGCCGAACCGGTGCAGGTGGATGTACGCGTGATTGCGGCCACCCGCAAGGATCTGGAAACGGAAGTGCGGCAGGGACGGTTCCGGGAGGATCTGTTCTACCATTTGTCTGTCGTGCCCTTGCGGATCGAACCTCTGCGCCACCACGCCCAGGACGTGCCCGTGCTGCTCACCCACTATCTTGAAGCGGCGCATCGCATCGAAGGTTTACCCCGGCGCGAATTGACCATCGGGGCCCGCAACCTGCTCAAAGCCCATGCCTGGCCGGGCAATGTGCGCGAGTTGAAGAATCTGGTGCAACGCATGCTGATCCTTGGTACGGGCGATGCCATCGATGAACAGGAAGTGCAGCGGGCACTGGGTGTTCTGCCATCGATCGACGCATCAGACGATGCGGCCAGCTCGACCTTGATCTCCCTGAATCTCGATTTACCCTTGCGTGATGCGCGCGATGAGTTCGAGCGACGTTATCTGCTGGCGCAGCTCAAGAGTTGCGACGGATCAATGACCGAACTTGCCCGGCTGACCGGCATGGAACGGACCAATTTGTATCGCAAGCTGAAATCCTTGGGTATCAGCGCGAATGAACGCAGTTGAACACATTAAATAATTAAGGTTTTCTATGAAAATCATCATCCTGGGCGCAGGGCAGGTCGGATCCTCCCTGGCGACGGTGTTGTCTCATGAAACACGGAACTCGGTCACCGTCGTCGACACGGATGCCTCCGCGCTTGCGCGGCTGCAGGAGCGGCTCGATATTCGTACCGTCCAGGGGTACGGCGCCCAACCGAGCGTGTTGGGAGAGGCGGGCGCGGCGGATGCCGATGTGCTTATTGCCGTGACCAGTGCGGACGATACCAATATGCTGGCTTGCGAAGTCGCCTGGGTGTTGTACCGCACGCCGACCAAAATCGCCCGAATTCGTGTGTCCGACTTCCTCGATCACCCCGCCTTGTTCGATAACAACGCGATTCCGGTGGATTACATGATCAGCCCGGAGCGCTTGATCAAGGATTACATCGTCCGGCTCATCGAGTACCCGGATGCGTTGCAGGTGCGTGATTTCGCCGATGGCAAGCTTCGGCTGATCGGTATGCGCGCGGATGCCGACGGCCCGTTGGTCGGGCAGCCAATTCGCTATCTCGCCGCTCTTCTGCCCGATGTCGAGGCACGTGTGGCTGCCATTTTCCGGCGGGATACACCCTTGCATCCGGATGGTGCCACGGTGATCGAAGCCGACGATGAAGTGTTCTTTCTTGCCCGAACCGAGGACATCCGCAAGGTCATGAGCGTGATGCGTCGACTCGATCGACCGTATCGCCGCATCATGATCGCCGGTGGCGGCAATATCGGTGGCGGGCTGGCGGCCGCGCTGGAATCACGTTTTCAGGTCAAGCTCATCAGCAATAATCCCGAGAAGGCGCGCAAGTTGAGTGCCGATCTTGATCACACCATCGTACTGACTGGATCGGCGACCGACAGTGAGTTACTGATCGAAGAAAACATCGAGGATATGGATGTCTTTCTCGCGCTGACGAATGACGATGAAGACAACATTCTGGCCGCGATGCTGGCCAAACGGCTCGGCGCACGCAAGGTCATGTGTATCGTCAATCGCAGCGAGTATGTGGATCTGATCCATATGGGCACCATTGATATTGCGCTCTCGCCACACAACATCACCATCGGCAGCCTGATCACGCGTCTGCGTCGAGGAGATGTCGTCAGCGTGCATTCTCTGCGTCGTGGCGCGGCCGAGGCCATGGAAATCATTGCGCGCGGCGATGCCAATACGTCGCAGGTGGTCGGGCGTCGTGTAGACGCACTGAAGTTGCCGCCGGGTACGACCATCGGTGCGCTACTGCGCGAGGGCAATGTGCTGATCGCACATAATGACACGGTGATCGAGGCGGACGACCACGTCATTCTGTTCCTGACGGACAAGCGCCACGTACGGGATATCGAAGAGTTGTTCACCGTACGCTTCGGCTTCTTCTGATTCGAGAACAGGGTAAAGGACTCAGGCCATGCAGTTTATTGTCGTGTTCCGTGTGCTCGGATTGTTGCTGATGGTGTTCGGGCTGACGTTCATTCCTCCTTGGTTGGTGGGTTCGATGATGGGCGATGCCGATCTGCGCCCCTTCGAGTACAGTTTTTTCATCACAACGACGCTCGGGTTATTGATCTGGTTGCCGTTACGGAAATATCGACGCGAGCTTAAATTGCGGGATGGCCTGCTGATCGTCGTGCTGTTCTGGGTCGTGCTGGGGGTGATCGGTGCCTTTCCGATTTATTTCCAGCCGATGTTGCACATCAACTTCATTCAGGCCGTTTTTGAATCGGTTTCCGGTATCACCACCACGGGCGCAACGGTACTGGTCGGGCTGGATCAGCTGCCGCGTTCGTTGCTGTTCTATCGTCAGCAACTGCAATGGCTGGGCGGTTTGGGCATCATCGTGCTGGTAGTGGCCTTCCTGCCGCTGTTGGGCGTCGGTGGCATGCAGTTGTACAAAGCTGAAATTTCCGGCCCGATGAAGGATAACCGTCTGTCCGGCCGGATTTCTGAAACGGCCAAGCTGCTTTGGCTGGTCTATGCCGGCCTGACATTGCTGTGTGCCTTTTTGTTCAAGCTGGAAGGTATGAGCTGGTTCGATGCCGTCGGTCATGCGTTCTCCACGCTGGCGACGGGTGGCTTCTCAACGCACGACGCGAGTTTCGGTTATTTCAACAGCCCGGTAATGGAGATGACCGCGGTGGCCTTCATGCTGCTCGGTGCTACGCCAATGGCGCTGCATTATCTGGCCTTGCGTCAGTTTTCCTTACGGGTCTACCTGCTGAGCTCCGAGTTCAAGTTTTTCATCCTGTTGGTCATCGTACTGTACGTGCTCATGGTAGCAACCATGCTGTTCGATATGCCGAGAGTCGGCTGGCTGCATGATTTTCGTTGGGCGCTTTTCAATTTGGTGTCTTTTATTACGACAACCGGTTTCTCGATTACCGACCACACGACCTGGCCCTATTTTTTGCCCGTATTGCTGATTACCACGGCACTGATCGGGGGGTGCGCCGGTTCGACATCGGGAGGGCTCAAGAGTGTGCGCTTACTTCTCTTGACGCGGCAGGGGCTGAACGAAATTCGCCGATTGGTGCATCCCCATGCCGAGTTCGTGGTCAAGATGGGCGGGCACGCGATCGAACCGTCGGTGATCAGTGCCGTCTGGGCCTTTTTCTCCGCTTACGTATTCGTGTTTGTGCTGACTTTCTTCGCCATGATGATGACCGGGCTGGATATGGTCTCCGCCTATGGCGCCGCGATTGCGACCCTGACGAGCCTTGGGCCTGGCTTGGGTACGGTGGCCTATAATTTTGCCAGTGTGGGGAATGGCACTCTGATTGTCAGCATTGTGGCGATGATTCTGGGGCGTCTGGAAATCTTCACCGTTCTGGTGTTGTTTTTACCCATGTTCTGGCGGCGATGACCAAAAGAACTTCATCGGCCGGGTCGCCTGATTCATCCGCGTCTTCACGCCAAAGTGCGCGTGATGGGGCACTTGTCTGGGCGCAACCGTTCCGCTGGTCGTTTTTGTGCCCGCGTTATTGGCCTGTCTGGTTTTTCGTCGGGTTGCTGTGGTTGCTGGCTTATCTGCCGCACGCTGTCCGGCGGGCGCTTGCGATTGCTCTGGCCGGTCTTTATCAACGGGCCTACCCCAAGCGCCGCCGTATCGTCGAGCGTAACCTTGAAGTATGTTTTCCCGATCATGCATTGCAAGAGCGCCTGGCGTGGCGGGATGCGCATTTTCAATTGCAGGCCTATGCCGTGCTTGATTTGGGCAGGCTTTGGTTTCGCTCGGTGGATTACCTCAAAAGCCAGACAGAGGTAAGTGATCCCGAATTGTTCGCCCGCCTGATTCGCACAGGTGGCGTGGTGCTGACAGGGCATGGCGCCGGATTGGAGTGGATCGGCCATTTTTTCACCATGAACATGACCGGCTCGGCCATGTACAAACCCTTCGGTAAAAATCGACTGTTGAACTGGTTGTTCGAGCGCGGACGGGTGCGCCACGGTGCCCGCGTTTATCCGCGTGAACAAGGCTTGAAGCCGCATTTGCGTCATCTGCGGGCAGGGCAGGGGTTTTTCTACATTGCCGATGAAGATCTGGGCCAGGGGGATTCGGTATTCGCGCCGCTGTTCGGTGTCGAAAAGGCCACCATCCCACTGGCAGGCAGGATCGCTGCATTGGGTAAGGCAGAGATTTATCCCGCACTGGGGCAACTGGATATGGCCAGCGGACGGTATCGGTTGTTGCTTTTGCCGCCGGTTAAAGTGCCAGCGGAAGCCAGCACGGATGCGGCAGCGGTGATCAATCAGACATTGGAACGGTTGATCAGGGATGATCCGCCGCAATACATGTGGTCGCTGAAACTCTTCAAGACGGCGACGAGTGATCGAGCCGATCTGTACGCGTCTTAATCGACCATTCCCGAGGTGGCTTTCCCCGATATGTTGGGTTGGCGTCTGAATCGGCGATAAACCCATTGATATTGGGCCGGATTCTCCCGCACCATCTGTTCGATACCCTGATTCAGCGCGGCCAGCGCGATGGCCGGATCGGGGTCGTACATGCCGATCGGCGCTTCAAAATAACCCAGACGATAACCCTGCCCGCGAGGCAGGCGTTCGGTGCGTCCCAGAATGGCAATCGCGCCGGTTTTTTGCATCAGGTTATGCACGAGTGTCAGGGTGTAGGCGGGATGACCGAAAAACGGCGCAAACGCACCTTCGCCGACATTCGGCTCCTGATCGGGCAAAATCGCCACCAGTTCGCCCCGCCGCAAAGCCATCAGCAATGCTTTCACGCCGTGGCGATTGGCAGGCACGAGCCTGCCGCCGAACCGTTCGCGCGAACGGTTCATCAAGGCTTCGAAGGCCGGTTCCCTCGGCGGGCGGTACAGTGTGGTCATCTGCGTGCGCGTGGCGGTAAACAGGCCGCCCAGTTCCCAGGCCCCGCTGTGCGGCGCGAGCAGAATGACGCCCCTGTCCGCAGCCATCGCTTGAATCAGAATCTCTTCGTTCCGCACTTCGCGGGCCAGCGTTTCGATTTGTTCCCTAGAACCTTGCCAGATGACGCCCAGCTCGGTCAGCGTCTTGCCCGTTTCGAGCAACGTCTCCCAGACCAGCTGATCTTGCTGTTCGGTCGATAATTCCGGCAGGCAGCGGCGAATGTTGTCTGCCGCGGTTTTGCGCATTGAACTGTGGGTTATCCAGGCGAGCCAGCCGATGCCCGCGCCGATGGCATGGCTCAAGCGCAGCGGCAACCGGGCGAACAGTCGCAAGAGTCCCCTGAGTAGAAGCAATCTTAGCGCGCTTCGTCTGGGGCGTCCGTGGCTTTGTGCGGTGCGCTTGTTCATCGTGTCTGCGCTGATAGCGCCTTCTCCAAACCATCGCGCATCAATGGCGTGAGCGTGACGGCCAGTGAGCGGAACAGTTGCGGATTAAGTCGCTCCTCGGCGGCCAGCAATTGCTTGAAATGCTCGCGCTGCGTGGGTTTGGCAAAACAGGCGGGGCAGTTGTCCCGGATCACCGGCAGCAGGTTTTGGGTGGCGAAATCCGCCAGCATGCGTTCCCGCACACGAACGAACGGACGGATGATGCGAACATCACCCGCGTCGTTGAGATAATGCGCTTTCATCGTGTTGAGTTTGCCGCCATGAAACGCGCTCATCAGGAAGCTTTCGGCCAGATCATCGAGGTGCTGGCCGAGTGCAAGTACGTTATAACCCTCCCGCCTGGCCGCTTTGTACAGCAGGCCGCGTTTCATACGGGCGCAAAAGGCGCAATAGGAATCGCCGCGCATGTGCTCATTGGCCAGACCGACAATATCTTCCCGTTCCACGAAATAGGGGATGCCGAGTTTTTCGAGATAAGGCACCAGCGGCGCGGGATCGAATCCGCCAACCTGCGGGTCGACCGTGATGGCGGCCAGATCTAAGGAGATCGGTGCCCGGCGCTGAACATGCCGCAGGCAATGGAGCAGGGAAAGCGAATCTTTACCGTATGGGCTATAAAAATAGGGGGAATATGCAATTGAAAAGATGCCAACGACAAGGTTGACGCCATATAAATATTCCATTTGTTTTACAAAAAATACAGAAAATGTAAAGTTATGTGAGTTTTGTAGCAAGTTGGACTCCTCGGGCCGCCTGAGATGACGATTCAAGCTTTACAAATTTGAACCCTAACCGCATCGTGTGATGGGGTGTGTATCTGCAAAATTTGCTCTCGCTCATGCCCATCACCTTGAGTGCCAGGAGATAACTTGATTCCCATACTCTTCTAGTCGTGGTGGCGTGCCGAAAAGACTCCCACTCGAAGACACTTCGACTCTCCCGAACTCTTGTTCTTGTCTTGCAGTTGATCTGTCTAGAGTAAGGTTAAGAAAGTCAAAGAGGCTTGTATCCGCAAGTTGACTTGGTGCCACGTGTTGGATGCTATGAAAGATGTTTTCAACGCAGTCAGGGTTAATCGATCCCCAACCAGCAATCATGGTCTTGATGTTCTTCCTCTGAAGGTTCTCTTGGGATCCGCAGAGATTGCATGGGATGATTGGGACTCCCAAGTCAGAAGCGACCCTTTCCACGTCCTTTTCACGGCAATATGCAAGAGGACGAATTACGATGTTTCTTTTGTCGTCACTGAGAAGTTTTGGTGGCATGGCTTTCAGTTGCCCTTGGAAAAACATGTTCAAGAATAGTGTTTCAACGATGTCGTCCATGTGGTGGCCCAGGGCAATTTTGGTTGCGCCAATGTCTTCGGCAAACCCGTAAAGAGTTCCCCTTCTAAGTCTTGAACAAAGTCCGCATGTGGTCTTGCCTTCTGGAATCTTTTCTTTGACGACAGTGTAGGTGTCTTTGTCAATGACGTAGTACTCAATCCCCAATGAGTTGAAGTATTCAGGAAGGGTATGTACTGGAAACCCGGGTTGCTTCTGATCCATATTGACAGCCACAATATCAAAGCGGATAGGCGCCACCCGTTGAAAATGAAGTAAGCTGTCAAGCATTACGTAAGAGTCTTTCCCGCCAGAAATGCATGCCATAATTCTGTCACCATCTTCAATCATGGCGTAATCTGCAATGGCTTTTCCTACATTTCCGCGTAGTTTCTTTTTTCTTTTATCGGCGTTGCTCATTCATCTATTCCAAAAATTCTAATTGTCGTCCAAGTTTGAGTTAGAGGCTTGAACGAAAGGGTGGATGCGGTGGGCCTTCCGGATCTGCAAAACATGGTCATGAGGCGTGCTAGTTATAGCTACGTCAGTGCTTGAATTATACATTGGGTTCACAAGAGCGCGCATGATTGATAAATAAATACAATTTATTGCTAAGTTATCTATATAGATAGCAGGCCTTGTCTAATATTTCTTTTCGTTTGTGCATCAAGCGCGCGTTTAGCGGCATTATAAAGTTCTTGATAATAGTCCATTCCATCAGGATCATTTTCAGGCTTGTCTAACCAAGGGGGGATGCCAAATAATAAAGCAATCGCCGTAAACATAAATGATCCTTGATGTTGTACGCGATCCCCAGGGTCATCAATATCTGTGTATTTTGGTATGCTGATGTAAGTTTCTGGATCAGTTCCTCTTGGTAGGGAGGATGTTGAATTTAAAATCATTGGAGGCCCATTTTTTTCAAATCTTTGAATAACACTATGAACATCAAGGAAAGGAATGGTTCTCCAGGAATTTAGAATTTTAATTTTAAAATGGTAGCCTTCTTTCCATTTTGCCATGTGACACAATCTATCTTGGATTCCGGCGACTCCGATGAGTACGCTGAATAGGTAATTTAAGTCAATAACTCGACCCTTTTTTATATTAAAGCCATTTAGTGTGCTTGAAAAAAAATCTTTAAATATATACCCATCTAGTTCATCTGAAATAATCGTGAGATTGTCAAATGAGTAAAAAGGTAATGGCACGATTACATCACTGACTAGGTTGCGTCTCAAAGTCCAGGTAAGACCGAGATTAAAAGGGTCATTTCCCTTGAGTTGGCGTCCAATAAACATATCTCCGTGTGTATATACGGTATCAAATGGTATGGATGAGATATGGGAGCTTTCGCTTAAGGCAGTGCGCACTTCATCTTCGTTGAAATCAATATTAATATCACGACTCATCCACCTGTCTGCCACCAACATGATTCGAATGAAAGGAAAGTTCTTTTCATTCGGTGAGAACTCAGGGTCCTTGTCGTACCATGTTTTGTAAATATTATTGATATTATCAGAGCGTCGCCATAATTGATCCAAAACAAAACGATCATTTTCTGCTTTTGGCTCTGAAGCATCGGAGACTCGTCTGTAAATTCTACCGGTTTTGTGAATGTGTGGAGCGTTATTGCTTTGCGGAACCCATACGCATATCACAGCGTAACCATTCTGTAATCCACATTCTTCATCAGGGCCATGTAAAACATTTGTTTCAAAATAAGGGGTTGGGTTGAGGCTGTCCGCTGCTGATTTTCTCAATCTCTGAAGTGATGAATCAATATCGATTGATGGGACGCCAGGAAAATCACCGGCAACTGGGTTCTCTTTTGATTCCTCATTGATTCCAATAAATAACCAGCCACCGTATGTGTTTGCAAATGCTGAGATGGATTTTGCTATTGAGATTGAATCTGGAAGTTGTCGTTTGTACTCGATGTACCACCCCTCAGAAACAATCTTCAGATTATTTAGATCCGAAGGATTTAAGTCTTGAATGGATTTGTTGAATGGTGAATAATACTTCATAAATGTTTTACATCATAATTATGTGTGAGCACAAGGGGCTCTTGAGGCTTTTGTGTTAAAAATCCGTGATTAAATAATATTTCCTGGCGTTCTTTGTGTGTTATTATTGATGACTTGTTCGGGATTTTATCCGCCAGAAATATTAATTTTAGATCGGATTTAGATTTAATTGTTTCGGTTTTAATGATGGGTGTGGCCATGAGATTTATTCCCGTGTTATTTAATTGATATATGTCCTGTTTTTCCATCTGGAGATAGGGTTACTTCATTTATTATGGATATTTCATTTGGATTTTCAGAGTAGCTTTCTAGCGTGATTTCAGTTCCAATTTTTAAAATATTTCTGGCTATTTCACGAACCCTTTTTATGCTCCCGATGCTCTGGTTGAAAGTTTTTTTATCATGTCGTGTTCCATCACTGTTCCATGATGCTTGCATATTTTTTGAGTTGGTATGTTTGCTTTTTGCGATGTGAACATGGCGCTTGAGTGGAATGCTGGGGTTTTCTGGATCAACTCTATATTTCCACCCTTTGTAATCGGAATCAATCCAAATGCTTTCTTGCACTTGGCTAAGTGCGCTGTAAGAAAAAACTGAGTCTGAGATAAGAATGGAGATATCATTTGGCTCTCGAGTCTTGTTGTGGCTTTCAATAATTGAAAACAGTTTCATATTATGCGTCCTGGTGTTTGCGGCAAGGTTTTCATCTCAATGTCTTGCCTTGGTGGGGCTTCTTAATCAATGTGGTGTGATTATTGATTTCACTGTGCGCTTTAAGTTGATTGATTCCATTCGTTTCTCGTGGTGGAGCGAAGCAAATATAATTGTCAATGAAACCAGGATAGCTTGTTATGCGGATTTTTGATTGAGATGAATGCCCTAACTGCCTTCCCACACAGCACACAACACCAGAAAATCAATTCATCAAGCCGCAGGTAGTGAACGGAGTGCTTCATACAGTCCCGCGTGGTTGAGCAAGATGTCTAGAAGTCCAGCCTGAACCATGGGTGAATTTAGCGCCTGTGTGCTCATCAATGTGTGTGCATCGTAGGCGCTCATATTGGCGTTCTGCAGTTCGGTTTTAAGGTCTGGAGAATTAGAAAACTGCTCCTTGGTGTTGTTCGTTGCTTGTCGCCGTAGTGTTTCCGATTCCAGCAGCTTGCCCATGATGACGTTGTTCACGTACACCAGTTTGTCCTGGTCAGTGAGTTCGCCTTCAAACAGGTCGTTCACTTTCTCGATGATCTCGGCCATGTATGCTTTTTGTTTTTCCTGCACACTGCCGCTGCCCGCCTCGGATATGGGGTCGAGCTTGGGCGCATCACCCTCGTTGAGCAGCATGGATTTTTTGCCGATATTCTTCAGGTGATGGTGCGTCAGCACGACTTTCGAGAGGTCGATACCTTCGCGTTCCCGGCCAAATTCTAATAGTGGCAGCAGACGCTTGTAGAAGATGGCGCGCATTTCGATGGCTGAGTTGCCGTAATCGAAGATTTGCGACAGGAAGGTATACAGACGAAGGAACGCGCCCATGTCGCTCTTGAACAGGATCAGCGTATTCATCTCATCCTGTGCGGCTTCAATAGCCTTGCCGTCTTCTTTCTCCTGCGCTGCCTTCAGCGCATTCTGGGCAGCTTTGTAGCGCTTCATTACCCGATCCTGCACCGGTTCTAGCGCCGCGATCAACTCGCTCTGCTTGGCGTTCGGGTTGAGTTCGACTGCGACTACGCGTTCCACTTCGAAATTGTCGTAAAGGCCAGCGGCATCCAGCTTGGCGCGCAAGTTGAAAACGAGATTCGGGTCGGTGGTGGCCGAGAGTTCTGCCGTGGTGTGATACGTCTTGAAGGCAGCCAACACCTCTTCGGTGTCGTTGACGAAATCCAACACGTAGGTGGTGTCCTTGCCGGGGTAGGCCCGGTTCAGGCGCGATAAGGTTTGCACCGCCTGAATACCGGCCAGCCGCTTGTCCACATACATGCCGCACAGCAGCGGTTGATCAAAGCCGGTCTGGAATTTGTTGGCGACCAGCAGGATCTGGTACTCATCGCCTTTGAAGGCTTCACGAATGTCGCGGCCTTTCAGATTAGGATTCAGAGCGGGACTGTTTTCGGTGAAGCCATCCGGGCCGGATTCCTTATCGTTCACCTCGCCAGAGAAGGCGACCAGCGTGCCGATCTTATAGCTGTGTTCCTTGATGTATTTCTCGATCGCCAGTTGCCAGCGCACCGCTTCCAGCCGACTGGCGACCACCACCATCGCCTTGGCCTTGCCATCGAGTAACGGTGACACGAATTTGCGGAAGTGCTCGACCACCACCTCTACTTTCTGCGCGATGTTGTAGGGGTGCAGGCGCACCCAACCCATGATGCCTTTCAGCGCCGCGCTGCGATCCACTTCTTTGTCATCAATCTCCTTGCCGTCATGCGCCAGCTTGAATGCCAGTTTGTACGACGTGTAGTTTTGCAGCACATCCAGGATGAACTTCTCCTCAATGGCCTGACGCATGGAATAGACATGGAACGGCATCGGTACATTGTCCGGTGCCGGTTTACGTGAGGGGTCGGGCCGCGTGCCGAACAACTCCATCGTCTTGTTCTTGGGTGTCGCCGTAAACGCGACAAAGGTAATGCCGCCTTCATCTGCCCGCGTCGCCATCTGCGCCGCTAGGATGTCCTCGGTGCTGATTTCACCGCCGTCGTTCAGTTCGGCCAGTTCTTCAGGGCTCAGCACGGCTTTGAGTTTTGCTGCCGCCTCGCCGGTTTGCGAGCTGTGTGCTTCATCGGCGATTACGGCAAAGTGTTTCCCCTGCGTGGCGGCCAGCTTACGCACGGCTTCCAGCGCAAAGGGGAAGGTCTGAATCGTGCAGACCACGATCTTCTTATCGCCCGATAGCGCCTCGGCGAGCTTGCCGCTTTTGCTACCGTCCTTGTTGGTAATCGTCGCGACCACACCGCTGGTGCGTTGAAAATCGAACAGCGCCTCCTGAAGCTGGGCGTCGATCACATTGCGATCGGATACAACCAACACGGTATCGAACACCTTCTTGTGTTGGGCGTCATGCAGTTCGGCGAGAAAATGCGCCGTCCAGGCAATCGAATTCGTCTTGCCCGATCCGGCGGAATGCTGGATCAGATATTTACCGCCCGGCCCATCCTGCAGCACAGCGGATTGCAGCTTGCGGGTCACATCGAGTTGATGGAAGCGAGGGAAGATGATCTTCTCGATCTTCTTCTTCGAATCACGCTGGGCGATGAGGTAACGGCCAAGGATTTCCAGCCAGCTTTCGCGTGCCCACACCTGTTCCCACAGATACGCGGTGCGATGGCCGTCTTGCGGGTTCACCGGGTTGCCAGCCGCACCGTCATTGCCCAGGTTGAACGGTAGGAACACCGTGGCCGGGCCAGCCAGTTTGGTCACCATCTGCACTTCACTGTTGCTCACCGCGAAATGCACCAACGCCCCATTGGGGAAAGACAACAACGGCTCGGTGGCCTGGCCTTTGGGCTTCGGGTTACGGTCAAAGCGATATTGATCCACCGCATCACCAATACTCTGGGTGAAATCGGTCTTCAGCTCCGCCGTGGCGATCGGCAGGCCGTTGAGAAAAAGCACCAAATCAATGCTGTTCTCGTTGTGCAGGGAATAACGCAACTGCCGCACCACACGCAACCGGTTAGCCGCGTAGCGGGCGAGGATGTCTTCATTGATGGCCAACGCCGGTTTGAACTGCGCGAGCATCAGCGGTGCTTTCAGACCCAACAGTTCAATACCGTGACGAAGTACATCCAACGTGCCGCGCTGGTCGAGTTGATCCCGTAGACGGGTCAGCAGGGTTTCACCCGCCTGCGAGCCGTGGTTCTTGGTTAACGTTTCCCAGGCTTTGGGCTGCGTTTCCTGCACCCAGGCCAGTACATCAGTCGGGAACAAGGACCGTGCACGGTCGTAACTAGCCGCATCGCCTTCGGCATACAGCCAACCATGCTCGGCAAGGTAGTCGCAAATCTCGGTCTCAAAGTTGATTTCTTTGTGAAGGCTCATAGGGACTCTTCTCAGGCGAGTTGGCGAACGTCGATCTGGCCGGTAACGGTCGCGGAAATCAGCGCAGTGCGGCGTTCTTGCAAGAGGTTGATAGACTCTTCGCAAGCGCTTGTCATGGTGTTGAATCTTTCTTCCATATTCTCGATCTTCGAACAGATCGCTATCACTTCGTCTTGAGGAGGCAGCGCTACACGAATATTTTTGAACTCGTCCCAATACAGTCGAAGCCTGAAATCCGTTACCCCCCGCGAATGGCGGCGCATTTGTTCAATTGCTTGAGGGGTGCGCAGCAAATGCTCAATGTACATAGTTTCAATCTTGTGCAGCGGACGGGCAACGACGTACGCCGGACTGACCATCCCCGAGACAGTAACTGTACCGAAACCACCTTGCCAAGCACGCATCATGTTGTAAACAAGATCACCTGGAGAGACCTGTTTGTATTTGGAACGATCATCACTTCGTGTGACCTTTCGATCCATGTCTTTCTCGTCAATTTCTTTGTCGGAAACTCCGTGATGAATAGACACGCTAAGAATGGGGAGTTCTTCAGTTCCTGGCTCCGCAACTTCACGGAATACATTGGCGATGCGACTGACCTCCCAATGCGCCGGCACATCCCCCAGCCACTCGATGCCGGAAGGTTTCATGGGAGCGTCGGGGTTCAGTCCTTTGGTGACGGCGTGGGAGATAACGGCCTGACGCTTTTCTTTCAGCAGTTCCATCAACCGCTGCTGCTCTGCCACCAGTTCATCTATCTTCGCTGTCTCTCGGTCGAGGAAGGCGGCGATTTGGGTTTGTTCGGATTCAGGGGGGGCTGGAAAGGCGAACCGCTCAAACACGTTCTGATAAAGGTGATTGATTGTCGAACCAAAGCTTTCTAGATCGCAGAAAACTGAGAACACATTGGATGACAGAATCCAATACATGAAGTCAGTCGTATATGTATTACGGGGGCGTGCGACAAATATCCCGCTGTTGAGGCACGCCGGACGGTCGAGGTTTGAAACGATGGCAAGCTTGCCAATGGTGCCATCTTTTGTAATGAGTAGATCGCCATTCTGCAATTGGATGAATGGGTCATCGTCATATCGCTCCTGCTCGACCTGATAGCACTCGTCCCACTTGACAAATTTCTCTCTGAAGTCGCTCCCAGTCACCAAGTAGGCAAATGATTGTTCTCGAAATTCTTCGGACGTTAGACCTTTCCATCCAACTCGAGCTTTCAAATAGGTTGTGCGCTTGATCTGCGGAATATCCCAATGCTCTGGCACTTCCCCCAGCCACTCCACGCCACTGTCCTTGTACTTCGAGTAGCGCGGGAAACTCATGCCGTCAGCCCACCGATCATCGTCAGGATGCGGTCGGTGACGCCTTTGAGTTCGGCATCAATCTCGGCTAATGGGCGTGGGGGCTTGAACACATAGAAGTGCCGATTGAAGGGAATCTCATATCCGACCTTGGTTTTGTCGGGGTCGATCCACGCATCCGGTGCATGAGGTAATACTTCGCGTTTGAAGTAAGTGTCCACATCCTCAGAGAGCGGCACATTCTCGGTATCGCGCAGAGATGAATCCGGCACGGGCTTGCCTTTGGCCTTGCCCTTGGTGGCGAGCACGATGTTGCCCGCCTCGTCGCGGGTGGGGCGCTCAACCGTAATGGTGCGGTAGCCAAAGTCTTCATTCTCGAAGATGCGACTGATGGGTACGGATGAGCCGTCCACCTCAATACTAGCTTCTTCAAATTGACCGAACAGGCGGGTGATTTCGTCGATGTGTTCCGGGCTGAGTTCTTTGCGTTTGCTGCCAAGGCTCTTGCGCATTTTTTGCCAGAAACTGCTGGCGTCGATCAACTGCAGCTTGCCTTTGCGGGCGGCCGGCTTGCGGTTGCTGACAATCCAGACATAGGTGCTGATGCCGGTGTTGTAGAACATGTCGGTGGGCAAACCGATGATGGCTTCGACCAGATCGTTCTCCAGCATGTAGCGGCGAATCTCGCTTTCGCCCGAGCCTGCGCCACCGGTAAACAGTGGCGAGCCATTGAGCACGATGCCAAAGCGACTGCCGCCATCCACGGCAGGGCGCATTTTTGAGACAAGGTGCAACAGAAACAGCAGCGAGCCATCACTCACACGCGGCAGGCCGGGGCCGAAACGGCCATTGAAGCCCATCTGCTCAGCTTCTTTACGGATTTCCTTTTCGATTTTCTTCCATTCCACGCCGAAGGGCGGATTGGACAGCATGTAGTCGAAGTGTTTGCCGACCAGGCCATCGGCAGAGAGGGTGTTGCCGAAGATGATGTTGGCAATGTCCTGCCCCTTGATGAGCATGTCGGCCTTGCAGATGGCATAGGACTCGGGGTTGAGTTCCTGCCCGTACATGACCAGTCGGGCATCGGGGTTGAGGCTGGACAGGTGCTCTTCGGCCACACTCAACATGCCGCCGGTGCCAGCAGTGGGGTCGTAGAGCGAACGCACCACGCCGGGCTTGGTAAGGGCCTCGTCATCCTCGATGAACAACAGGTTCACCATGAGCCGAATCACTTCGCGCGGGGTGAAGTGTTCCCCGGCGGTTTCGTTGGATAATTCGGCGAACTTGCGGATCAGTTCCTCGAACACGGTGCCCATCTCTTCATTACTGACGGCATCAGGGTGCAGGTCGATGTTGGCGAATTTCTCAGTGACGAGATAAAGCAGCCCGGACTTGGCCAGCTTGTCGATCTGGGTGTGAAACTCGAAGCTCTCGAAAATATCCCGCACTTCGGGCGAGAACGCCTGCAAGTAGGCACGCAGGTTTTCACCAATGTGATCCTGATCGCCCATGAGCTTTTTCAGATCGAGCGGCGAGGTGTTGAAAAAGAGCTGCTTGGACGCCCGCAGGAGGAACGGCTCCGGATTGAGCCCCGCCTTCTCCCGCAAGACCAGTTCGGCTAACACGGCAGGCTTGGTGGCTTCCAGAACACAATCGAGGCGACGTAAAACCGTAAACGGAAGAATGACCTTGCCGTATTCCGATTGCTTGTAGTCACCACGAAGAAGATCAGCCACGGACCAGATGAAAGAGGAAAGGTTGGGATTGGACATAGTGAGGACGTAATTACCGAGTGATGAGCGATTCAATAGGCAGGCGATCTTTAATATCCCAGAGTATCTTTGACATAGGCGCTTTAGGCAACGTTGGGTTTTGTTCGCGCACTACCTGGATCGCGCCAAGTGCTTGGTATAGAACTGTCCGTACGATGGTTTGCAACGGCTGATTGCTGGCTCAGAACCTGTGGGCCGGCTGAGCCTCAGCGTGTAAGTTTGCAGCAGTGCATGGGCGGCAATGAAAGCAGCATCTGTCGATAGAAAGGGCTGTTATCAGGAAAAGATGCACGCAATGGTGTGTTTGGTCCGCCGCACATAAGCTGCAACGGATGTCATTGTGAGTATGCACTTAGATGACTGGATGCGCTCCATGCAGCACATTGAAAAAATCAGATGATCTCTTTGCCTAGCGGCGGGCTACTCATCCAAAGGCGCTCCTCTTCGCTGACTGGAGCTGTGAAATCACATTGAGCCAGTAAATCGGCGAGTTTATATCGAGGTTTCTGCACAGGTTTAACGACGATTTGGCCTGCATTGATACCAATGTCCACCGAGTCGCCAGCCGTCAAATCAAGTTTATCAAGGATATTTTTCGGCAACGTCAAACCGATTGATTTGCCAAGTTTCCTCAATTTGGTGTGATGCATACGTACTCCTGTAGCCATTTGACACCCCCTGAAAGCCGAGATGTCTAGTTTAGAGATGTCCGGTCAGCCAAAGCGCCCCCATCCTATTGGGCATCTTTGGTTTCGGGCTTTTCCAAAGATATGCGCAGACTGCCCCCAAGCACGTTCGTCAGTCGGTATAGGACGAAAAGCGATGGGTTCGCGATACCACGCTCCAATTGGGAAACATAGGTGCGATCCACTTCGGCCTGTAAAGCCAACGCCTCCTGAGACAAGCCGACGGCACGACGCGCAGCCTTGATGTCTTTGGCTAACCTATTCTGAAGCTGCTGGAATGTCTCGCTATTCATCACGCTACGATGAATGTGGCGAGACTATCATTCCACGGAATATAATCTACATATTAACAATAACTTTAGGGTTTCAGAAATATGTTTCGAACTGATACAGATGCGCAGATTCCGTGGCCCAAGGCTCTCGGGATGCTTTGGCAGAGGATTGAGCTGGTCTCAAAACTTCCTTATTTCCTGGTCACGGTGCACCAGCCAGAAAGCGAGGAGGATGTGGCATTTCATACAACTTTGGTCTTCAGCAACATTCAGGCAGTCCTTGGGATTGCTGAAGAACCTGAGAATAAGTTTGAAGTAGTTCGGGTTGATCTTCTCAGCCCCGATTATCTCAATGGATCAAGTGGGTTCAAATTGGACCAGCTGGTAGAGGTATGGCTAGAAAAGCAAACAGGGGGGCAGCGCTTTGTGCTTGCAGATGGCACCCGCATGGAGATGGAAGGTAATATGTTGCCAACAAGCCCGATCAGCTATGAAAAAGTGCTCTCATTGCCAACTGACTTCGCCACTCCGACAGTTAGTGATCTTCAGCGCTAGTCTTGGAGCAGCTGTTGGGTGACCAGGTACACGGTGCGCAACTGGCACCTGATCGTAATGCCTTTCGGTTTTCTCGTAGGCCGCTATTCAGGCTTGTAGAGCAAATGAACAGCGGACGGGAAAAGGTTAGCAAAAGCCAAGACAAAAGCAAGCTGACGGGGTGTTTGGTTTATGGCAAGGAAAACAATGTGATTTGAATCGCCACCAATTCTCTAGACACTTTTCAGCCGTCCATGGTGTCGCCGCCCATAGTCGGCTTTGGCCAAATTCCTGAGTATCACTATTTTTGATGGAACGCCCCGTATCTCGGACATTGCGGTCGATCACTAAGGATGTCGTAGAAGACTGGTCAGCGATTTAAAGCCAGACTTATATTGAAACATCCGATTTACTTTACCACTAACGGCTGAAATCCGATCGGAGGGGCGTCGTTAAGGCATACAGCATTGCTTGAACTTCTTTCCGCTTCCACAGGGGCAGTGATCATTACGACCGATCTTGCCAAAATTGGCAACGAAACGCGTGAGCCGTTTTTCTTTTAAATTAGCAGCATTGGCTCGAAGCCGTTCATGCTGTTCATGTGAAAGCCCGAGCAACGAGACGGTCGACATTGTGACCCTAGTCGGGCCCGTGGGGCCATATGTCAACTCGAGCAGAGTTCGGTCAGATTCGCCAGTAACAATCATGGCCACTTGTGTATGCTCAGTAGCCCTTTCGTGGCTCAATTCGACGATGCCCTCGATGTTCACAAATATTGTTAGCCGGATGTTGCCAACCGTTGACAATGGCAGGCAGCGTCCCCGTTCCGGTATTACAGCCAGCTCCTCATCAATCCATTTACTTAGGTTAAACCTCCAATCCCCGTCAAAATCCAGCAGAAAACTTGCGATTCTTGAGCGGTGGGGCAAGTTTTGATGCGTGAGAAGATTGATAATCTCTCTGAGTCGAGGTGGGACTTCCTGTGTCGGCAAGGACGGATTCTCCGATCCTATGAGCTTCTCGGAGAAGTACGCGTCGATCGCAGAGCGATAGCCATTGAATTGCAATCGCCCCGCGTTATTAGAAAGCTCGTCCGCGTGCATCGCGTAGTTGTTGTGCTCGAGGTATAGTCCGAGATGGTCCAGTTCGTCGTCGAGCTGAAGTTTCTCCGATTGCGCGGCGCGCATACGCTGTTCGACATAGTGGAGAAAGTCGAGTGGACCGGCGAAGATATCGCTGTATACCTGAAGATCCGAGAGTGAAAGTGACCAGATTGGTTCATCAGCAACGTCAATCCCGATTTTATGCAAGTGCTGAACTTGAGCTGCGAGTTCGGTAAAGGAATCAAGTGTGACTGTGCAAATGGTCTTACTGCGATAATCCCCTCTACGTAGCGTGCCGACTCGCTGACGTTGTTCATCAAAGATCTCGACTTCTTCGCTGCCTTCCAAATAGTTTAGGAATCGTTGTCCCTGTTTACTGGGGGCCCCAACAAGCGCTTGTAGTGACTTGACGTAAGCGGGCAAGTCACTGGCAGGTGATGTGTAAGTGAATGCGCCAGCCTTTACCTCAATGATGAATAGGTGGTCATCATATGCAATGATGCAATCGGTTTCGGCAAAGTTTTTTTTGCTGCCTGACTCCGAGACCACCGGGTAGTAGACCTCGCGAAGTACGGTCGCTCCTGGCAGAAGCCGGGTGAAATAATCCACAGGTAGTTCTTCCGACATCTCTTTCCGCTTGCGGATCCACTCCTGCTTTTCTGATCCTGACCGCTGGAATATCTGCTTCTCAAGTTGACGATAAAAGTTGTCAAAAAGTGAGTGGAGTTCGAAGCAGTAGTACGTATCATTGAACTTCAGGAATGGACGCCGAAATATCGGCTGTATTCGGAACGGCCAGCCTTTAAACTCGCCATCGGCAAGAAAGTTCGTTTCCTGACCGGGTGCCCATGAGAAATCTTCAAGGAATGCCGTCGGCAAATTGGTTATTTTGCAAAGGTCGAAAAGTCCTGTATTTCCGAACAACGCATCCATGCTTTGATGCAAAGTATCTTGATGGCCCAACCTGCTGGTTACCTCATGAATAAGATCGCTAGGCGATTCAAATTCATAAACCATATCTTTTTGATTTTCCATCCGATCGACTTCGGCCATGACCTCAGCGTGTATTTGGCGCACGGACGTCATCGCTTCATGAAATCCGAAGGTCAATGATCGCCAAATTTTCCGGATTTCTGCGGTGAGTACGTCCGAGGTGATCCCATACGCAGCTTCGATCAGTTTGGACTGATTTCTTAGCAGATCCGCGATTAGGTCTGCCTGATGTACCTGATAGTTGTCTCCGCGAACGTTGCACCAATGCATCTGAGCGCGAACAAAAAACAGCTCCATAGCATCGTCATACACGGTTCCTTCTGCTTTTCGATGAGCTGTCGAGCAGCTTGGATACTCGAAGTTCAACTTCCTGAAAAGCGCAGCGACGTTCAGTCGGAGATCTGACCAATCGTCGTCGGTAAGCTCGGTTTTTTGGGCATCGCCCCTCGGGGCCGCTGCGATCACACTCTGCACATAATCGATCATCCGCAACGCAATGGCGTCATCTTCCGTTATGTCTACCTCGACCTTGATGTGCTGGCTGGACATAAAGTTTTCATGCCACGCGCGCACCAAGAGTTGGTCGGGTGGCAGCACGCTAACGGCTGAGATGATCCGACAAACAAGATCGTCTATTTCCTGGACCACAGTGGTGTAGCGGGCTGCGAGTTTTGTGAGGAGCTCGTCGTGTTGCTTTTCAGTACGGTTGGATGCCAGCACGACTTGATTGCCAAATCGAGCAACATGGAGCGGACCGTTGGAGAATATCTCGTCCGGAATTGCCGCTTTATCTGTGCCGAAGCGTTTATTACGTTTTCCCATTTGTTAGCAGGTACCTAATGGCGGTTAGAGTGTTGGCCCAATAGGTCAAAAGCATGTCTTACGCTTATGTATGGTGTCCAGAACAAACTTCTTTTCTGTGAGGGTTCTACCCCGCTTTATCGGGGTAGAACCCAGGACGGCAGGGAAGTGTCTAGAGGACTGGTGGCGATTCAGCTTCATAATTCGGTGATAAGGGCATTACCTGTTTAGGCCGTATCATCCGTGTGGATATGAAGAATGAGGCCGGCCTCACTCAGCTGGTTCCAACCGTCTAGCGCACTAAGATCTGCGCCTTCCACAATGGTGGCAACCAGATCAATCTTCGGCTTTTTACCATCCTGATCTGGTAGCTCTTCATCTGGCTTGAGCAACCCTGCTTTGCGAGGCCTGTCCAATGGAATTTCAATGCCTTGGAAGCCCGATCTGAAAATCTGTCTAATACGAGTCAGGTCTTTGAGAACTCCAAACATTTTGTGGCTCTTAGGAGCCACATTTGTTAGATCTAAGCCAAGCAAGGCTGCAGTCAAATCCTCTTCGCAAGAGGAATCTATAATTACCGATGCGTAAACGCCTTTTTTGGGAATAATAATATTCCCGGTTATGGTCACCTCGTCGGGGAGGACTATAGGCTCTGTACCGCCTTGTCGACGTGGTAAGTGAAGATTGGCGCTGAACTTCCAAGACCTTGGAAGAGGCGCAAGTTCTCCAACTCGCCCAACATGGCTTAGCAGCTGTTGACGTAGATTGAGTGCGGCACCTTCCCGAAGGCGCCCATAAATTGATGCGTCACCACGAGTAGAGTGAAGTAATTGCTTCGCCTTAGCCAGATTGATCGTTCTCAGGTCGCCAAAATTCCAGTCGACCTGGAAACGCTTGTTGTCGTCTAGTTTTATCACTGGGGTCGTTTTCTCTGTTACCGCAAGCCCAGGATTTGTTAAATCGATTTCCTTCAGTGTTCCAGCCACTAACAGCACGGTGGTAAGTCCGTCTTTTCGGATAAGATCACATGCCGGAGACGCAACGAAAAACACTTGGTCGGCCCGCCCCCAAAAGAATCCGCGCCGCTTTACCGGAGTCCCTCGTTTGGGCCCCAATATGTCGCCGAAAGCAACCGGCCAGATAGATCCAGTGACATGGTCGCGACGATTTGGGCTTACAAAGAGCGTTCGCTCCAAAATTGCGTATGTGTCCCGATCATTTGAGATCATCAACGGTGCAGGGGAATCGACCATCGTATCAAGCCGAATCGCCGAGTCTAGTACCTCGCTGTGTGATTCGATCTCATACTGAAGTACTCGATCAAAGATATCGAGCATATAGCTTGATGTGTTCAATCCCTCAAAGCGGAGCAGCATACTCTTGATATGCTGCAAATCGTCAATGTCGATTTTGCGTAAAGTTCCCGCTGCTGAACGCACTGCCTCATGAGCCTTTTTTTCCCAAGTTTCCATGAAGCTGGCTAGCGCCTGACTATCCGGCCGATGAGATGCAAGTGTGAGAATTAAGCCTTTCATTCGCCCAGACTTTGAAAGATCGGTTTTTCTGATATGTCGGAAGGCAGAGGCATGAAGCGCTGTATCTTGGCGAAACTCCTTCGCAAGTTCGGTAACCCCCGGTATTTGCGACATGAGCACAATGGATGGTTGAGGAAGGCCTTCTGTCTTCCGGCGATCAAGAGCTTCATTTAGCCGGTCAACGGTCAACTGACGATCACGACTGCTCTGCTGAATGCCGAGAAACAGATCAAGAATAATCAGATCCGCGTAGACCGCCGCCTCAACAAAATCTCGGCCGCACTTTTCAAAGGGGATGTTAAGCGAGGTGAGAGCACTCTCTACAGCTGCTAAAGAGCGACGGTTTGCTTCTAGTTTCTGCTCGTAAACTGTAAATATCCCGTGAAGCAAATCCTCAATAACGTACCGATTACTCCAAAGGACCGCGATGAAGCCTTGATCTTGTTTCAAGACTTCCCAATTGTCGGGATCATAGCCAGTGAAAAGGTTTGTAATTCTTTCCGCTGACGCACTTTGTCGTGTGTCATCAAAAAAACTGTTCCACTCCTCCCTATCGAGAAGTTCATCGACTTGGGGGATCTCGTCGTATCCGTCATCAACGATAATGGCTTTGTGGATTCCTGCCCTGGCCACAAGTTTCTGATCGTTCGAGATCATTCCGCCACCACTTGATAGTCGAAGGTAGTAAATCTACCTTCTGCGTTGAGTACTTCTGGGTCCAGCCCCAATGCCCCCCCATTGTGTTCTGCCGCCTCTCGAGCAATGTAAAGCCCGAGCCCACGACGTCGACTTTTGTCTTTGAGTGAGAAGAAGAGAT
The DNA here is from genome assembly GCF_028710545.1 of Halothiobacillus sp. GTDB lineage: Bacteria > Pseudomonadota > Gammaproteobacteria > Halothiobacillales > Halothiobacillaceae > Halothiobacillus. The sequence goes on from NZ_JAQTTX010000001.1 coordinate 79,032, forward strand.
CGAAAATTCGGTCCTTATACTGTTTTGGAATTCCCGGGCCATTATCGACGAATCGTATTCGTGGTGGGTGGTTCTCCACCGAAATCGTAAGCTCTGGTTTGAAGGACATTTTTCGCTGCCTTTCGACATCCATCCAATAGATCGAGTTGGAAATGAGATTTTCTAAAACCTGCACGACCATGCCTTTGACGGCGGAGACCTCCACTGGTCGGTTCGGAAGTAAGATTTTTAGCCTAACGCGGTGTCGTTCAAATTGTGCTTCATGCGCTTCCAGAACTTCGCCCACAAGTTGATCCAAATTGAAACGCTCTTTCCGTTGTCGTCCCGTCACACTAAGAGGGTCTAGAATTCGAAGTCGCTTGCTGATGCTGGTCATGGAGGCTCTCAGGCTTTCAAGACGACGACGAATTTCATCGGGCACAGTTTTTTGCTTAAGGCCATTAAGTAAATCCAGCGCGTCCTCTGCTGATCGAGTGAGCTCATGTGCCACGACCTCGACCATCAACCCTACGCCCGCCATAGCAAGCATTTGATCCGCGTCCTTTTCCATCTCGGCGATGCGTTCGCGCGCTTGTGCTGTGTATCGAGCAAACTCTTCACGCATTAGTTCAAGTTCTTCAACAACATCTCTATGCTCTTTAGGGACGATCTTGCGGATTGATTGTATGGCTGTGCTCATCCGCTTTTCGAGATCTATGGTCTGGGTCTCATCAGCGATAAGCGTCTCTGTTGCGTCCTTATGTTCTTTGGTTACACGCTTCATTTCGTCACGCAGGCGTTCAACTGCGAATTGAATCGTCTCTTTCAAGATTGCTTCTTCCGGGGTTTGCCGTAGCCCTTCTCGATTGGTTTGATCGATGAGCTGAGGGTTCTGCAGTCGCCTTATCTCGACCTGGCCGACGAACTGGATTCGGTTAAGTGAATACCCCTTGGAGGCAAGAGCGGTTTTGTCCAGTTCCAGCCAGTCATCGTTTTCAGAGCCATAAGGATAGACACGGAAGCCATCTCGATACAAACGAACGCCCATCCATTGATCGAGCAAATTCCGAAGTGCCAGAGGATCCCCGGTCGATTCGGCTTTACGTAAAAGTAACCGGTTAAACCAATAAAGTTCGAAATCGAAAGGACCAACACTCTCTAATGCAGAATAGTCTATATCGCGTTTGTTCATTCTGCGACGCTTGGCCTTTGGCCCAACAAGCGCACCATGCAGAACATCTGCCGTAGCCGTTTCAATGCTCACTTCTTTCGGGTGGATGAAGCCAAGATTATTTACTTCGATTCTGAGCTCAAGCTCGGGGCCGTTATCTCCGATCTGATATTTGCCGCGAATCAAAGCATTGGCATGAGACAGAAAACTCCTATCTAGCCGATGGATATGAACCCTTTTGTCGTTCCAGAATACGGCAATGCGCTGCCCAGAAATTTTGCCGAGGGGATTCACGAGTAGAGAAAAGTCATCGAGTGCTAAGCGCTCAACACGTTTCTCACTCCAGTCTGAGTTTAGTTTCCTAATTCTGATGTCTGTGCCACTGAAATTGGGATCGGCCTTCTTTTTTCCCTCTCGGGGAACGACCTCGATGTCTTCGATCATTTTCGTTGCGTCGTCGAACTCAGACCAATCGATAGAAAGAAGGTTATAGGTCTCATCATTTGCTCTTGCTGTTCGGACGGCGAGGTGATCACCAAGTCGCATCGCTGATAATCGACCAATGCCCTTTTCACCAAGAAAAGGGGCACGCGATTTGCCATTGGCAACTGCAAAATCGATATCTTTCTTTCTGGAAGACGTTCCGATCACAAGAAACACGTTCTCTAATTCTCTCAAAGACATGCCCGACCCGGTGTCGGAGATAGTAATTGAGTTCATGTTGTTGACCATCTCAAGTGCATCCAGCAGCGTCTCATAACTGTCGGCTTTATTGATTAGATCGGTAGCAATCTCCCAAAAATTTCCAGCCTCCGAGATCAGCTTGCCTGACACCATCTCCTTGAGATCGCCCAGATCTGTAATGTCATCTGGCTTCTTTCCTTCAATGGCGCTAAGTGTCTGGGACTTTGATTCTTGGTAGTCCCGTCGACCAAGAACAATGTTGAAGTTAATTGTTACTCCATCCTTAGTGCCTGCATCAATTCCGTTCTTTATCAATTCATAGAATGCGATGGCGTCGGAGCTAATAAGCTCCGACCCTAACTCTAAGATAGTTCGTGCGGTTATCTTGAACATATATTGGTTGCATCCATTCTTTTGAAATTCAGTTACTTATGGCAAGTTAGGCACGCCTTGGCCGCCCCGCCATAAATATCATCCAAATCGATCGAGGTCTCAGGCCGTAGCGGATTTGCTTGAAGTCGCGCGAGCACTCGTTCCCGGCGCCTTTCATGCTCCAGCTTAATCTGCTTTTGACGTTCGGGCTTTTCGAGATCAGTGAGAGATTCGCCTTGGCTCCAGGTAAAAGGAGAGCCGTGTTCAAGTGCCGTTTTCTCGTATTGCTTAGCTTCCTCAAACGCTTGAGGGTGCCGTTCACGTAGGCGTACCCATTCAATCTTTTGTTGGAAGAAGCAAAATGTACATCCACTCCGCGTTCGCCAATCGTAGTATTCAGGCAGGCCAAGGCCTGAACCTTCTAAGATTTCGATAACACCAGCTTTATCGATTCCAGCATCTTTGAACGGCAATTTTATCAGTAAATTATCTCGGTTTGACTGATAGCCTTCGCGGTATTCCTCGTCACTGCGAATTGCGACATAAGAAATTACGGTTTCGCCGGTCTCAAGAAATTCTCGGACCCATTGTTCGAAAGGCCGAAGTTTTAGTTGTCGTGTACACCACCGCGACTGAGCAGATGGCAGATAGTTTTTGTAACTTTTCAGCCAATAGTCGAAACCCCTGTCTGGATTTAGCCTCAAAATGGGCTTGCCTAAATATCCTTCCAAACGAGTGAGATAATCGTAGACTTCGGGTAGCTCCTTTCCGGTGTCAGTGAAAAAATATTCTACATTGATCTCCGGGTGCCGTTGGCGCATAAAGACCGCTAACGCGGCGCTGTCCCGCCCCCCCGATAGGCCTAAAACGTGGCGGGTGGTGCTCATGTGCTCTCTACTATATGGTGGTTGTCTGTTGCTATGTATTTCGATGTTACCTCGATGAGGGCTGCCAGAATAATATCGCGCGGCTGTTGGCCTGCCTCACACAGTGCCTTATCGATGGTTTCTGCGAGGCATTCTACGTCTCGTCTGTCGACATCGGCGACTTCGAATTCACTGAAAAGTGGGGGCAGCATGTTATCTTTGCCCATCACAACAGCAAGGGCATGGCGGCGATCTTTTCGCCCTTTTACTCGGGCTATTGTTTCAGTTTTCAAGAATGACGTTGAAAGTTCCATAAGACCAACTGTTGCCTGCTCTAAGTCGCCGTCATGCCAATCTCGTGGAAGTTTGTTGGCGGCAATGCTGGCAATTCCTTCCATGTCTTCACGTGTGCCATGAAACTGAGTTAAACGTCCGACAAATGCCTCTAGACGTAGATTGCCACCAATCTGACGAATGTTGTCTGCACGGTCACGCAAATCCTTCAACGCGTCTTCACCTTGGCCGCGAACATCGAGTTCGCGAAGCATAATGTTTCTTAGTTCATCAAGCGCTTTGGGATAAGAGGCCCTCATTTCAGCCAACGCATCTCTGAGAAGCTTAGCTGTTGCATTCGGATCGAAATGGCCATTTGGCAGTGGTTTGGTTAGACGAGGCAAGTCGTCGAACAGTAGCTTGTTTGGATCGCTCGCTCGCTTGAGGATCTCTCGTACCTGCAGTGCTTGCGGGGAAAGGGATTGAGTTCTAGCTGTCCACGGAACAAGTGCGTCAAACTCGCCTATGATGGCCCTTGCGACACGGAGAGGCTCGGCAGACCCTTTGACCTCCAAAAGTCTGCCAAGCTCTTGAAGAGTTTCACCAATGAAGCCTTCCATCTCAATTCGGCGTAGACCAATGTCTTTTGCGTCTCTCGCCAAGAATTCGACACAAAGCTCATTGAAGCTGCTTTGAAACACAGCTTCACCATAAACCGCTACCCGGTCACGACGTGAGAGGATGTAGGCGACAATAAATACAGGGGCAAGGCCAGCCTTCAGTCCGATCGGGGCATCTGCCCAGACCTTGATGATCTCATCGGCCGCTACTACCCCATGTTCGGTGGCAGCGAGTATCCTGTCGGCCTCACGCCACAGCGGGTATAGTGCTGCCCCTTTGGGGGGGGCGCTATATTTGCCTTCAACATGCAGCCCTGTTTCTTTCAGTAGCGAGATATAGAGGCCGCGTTCGGCTGGGTAATTCTTCCCTGCAAAACCTAAATCAAAGTCAGAGGCACGCATCACCATCCGTTTCATGAGCTTGGTCCTCGCGCTTACAGCATTTGAGGACGGCTCCGAGCAATTAAGCAATTCGTTGCCGATAAGGGGGGTATCTTGGAAAATGGTGTCTGTAATGAACGATAATTGCTCGTTCAACTGACGCTTGGTTAATCGCCGCGGCTTCTCAGAACCTCCGTACCAGAGGCAATCGCCGACCAGCCCATGAATGCTGGTCTCGAGATTTTGTCGCACCTCTGCAATACGAGAATCGATTTCACGCCTTGCCACAGAATCCCCCCGTAACTCGAGGAACCGACTCTCAAGGCTGCTTAGTCCGGTTAGTTCACGGGCGAGATCTAGGAGCTTGCCAACATTCGTGTCGTGACCAATGAATAGTGGGTATGACTTGTGAGATTGCATTACGCGTTCATATGTATCAATCATCTCGTTAGGTGTTTCACCTTGCGTTGGCATGGCGAACACAACCCGCCCAATGATATCTTGGGCGGGTTGTGGGGGGGGGAGTGTTTCTAGATCCGAAACTGGTTCGATTGACACTTCGAACCATCGAATGGCGCCTGTCTTTTCGTGGTGGCGCTTCGCCAGAATGGGCTGAAGATCGGCCAAAGCTCTAACAATATTGAGGTCGATATCGCTCTGCTCGGCAAGGATCTCCTGTAACCGAGCTTCAACATCGAAATCTGAACCTGCGTAAAGCATGTATTGGTCAGAGTGCTTTCGGAAGACAATTTCAGATTGCTGCACAAGGCGGGCTAAAGCACTTTCCACGTCCGAGCATTCAATCTCGTGGAGTGCTAATGCAATCGTTGCGTGGTGTGTGGTTAATCCTGATTTATCCTTGAGTAAATCAAGGACCGCAATTGTTTTCAAGACCTTAATTTCTGTATCACTCGCACCTCTAGCAACTGAGCGTTCGAAAACATCATGTGCTAGAGCCCATCGGCGACCATCTGGGGATGAGAGGATAGCGGGTTCAAAATTCGCCTGGAGATAGTTCCAAAGAAGATAAGGGGGGTAAAACCCATCAACAACCTCTCTGGTCAGTGCATCCTGTAATCCATAGGGCTCCGCAGAGCTCAAAAAAGAGAAAATACTCCGCTGATTTTGGCCAAAGCGTCGTCGGGATAGAGGCCCCAAAAGGCAAGCCGTAAAAGGGTGAAGTGGCGAAGTTTGCGCAAGTTTTCTGGCTAAATGCTTGGCATCGGATTTTTTTCGAGCCGGCCTCAACTGTTCCACGCAAACCTCAGCAAGAGGGAGTGCATTGCGAGTAACATGGTGATGGCCTAATGCCTCCCCGATAAGTTCAATGGTCTCTTCCAGCGATACCGAGATCGAGATATCGACAAATCGTCCCTGAATCTTTGCCCAGGAGTCCCGCGCTTTGTGGCCGAGGCGCTCCGCATACTCCTCGAAAGCCTGATGGAGAATCCCTAGAAAAATTAGTTTGCCTCGACTTCGGGCGGCAAGCTCAGCGATGTCCTGCATAAGATGAAGGTCGCCATTACCTTCTGCGGCGGCTTCCAGTCCTCGCCCGAGCTCATCCATAATGATGAAGAGTCCGCGATTTTTCGATTTACGTTCGATTTCGCTAAGAATATCCGCTGGAGCCGCTTTAGCGGGAAGGCTCAGCCGCTCTGCGAGCTGTTCTGAAATGGATCGACGCTCGGTGACGAGCGGTAGGACATCCCAGCGATTTGGAAAATAAGGCAGCGCGTCTTTCAGGGCTTGTAGGACAGAGTTTCCGAATATAGCCGCGGCTTGATCGCGGATAGGTTTTTGTGAGCCGAAAAGGCAAGCAAGGGCTAACGCCAAGCTTGATTTCCCTCCACCATAAGGGCCTGTCCAGGTGAATGCACCCTGCTCGGTATCCGCCACATGTGAGGCCATAAAGGTTACAGCCGCTTGAAACGATGCCGGGCAATAAAATCCATCAATAGCCGTCACAGAGGCAAAGTCGGAGTCGATCCGTACTGAGCGGCGGAATCTTGGAGTGATTAGTATCGGATCGCTCATGTCGCCACCTGTATGCACGTGTTAACAAGCTCGTCATAGAGGGCATTACGTTCGAGCTGAATTGAGCGTCTGTTACTTCGAATGATCTGTCGCAGCCCAGCAGTCTCAGACCAGACAAGTGCGCCTTTGGAAACATCTTCAAGCCGTTCAAGCCGTCCCACTATATCTTCCTCGTCAAGCAGAAAGACTCGGCCCGGTGACCCCGGTGCGTATGCCGTATTTTCAAAGGACATCGTGTTTTGCTCGCTGGCGAAATTTTCCCAAAACTCAATGAGGCAATAGAGGAAAACAGCATCAGGAAGGCTTAGTTTACGCCCCCGTGACAGGTGGGCGCGGTGCTTGTCTATGGGGCGGATCAGACCAAGTTCGGCAAGTATGGAATCTCTAGCTTCACTAGACCCGCGGCCTCCGATATAAGTTCTTAGTAGGCATTGAAGATCGCGATCGACAGTTGTTGCGGCAACTCTGCTCCATGCGCACTCTTGTGAAAGTGAAAGCAAAGATGTAACGATGTCTTGTCTAACAAAACCGCCTCCTCGGTACTCGTTGAAAAGCCAATACGCCGATGTTAGGCGGGGGCGTGCTGCCAAATGCCAATGGAGAAGCCAAAGTGAGGCATCTTCTTCAAGGTAGAGATCTATTCCATCTTCACTAAATAACATGTCGCCTAGCCATGTTGTTTCGATCCCCTCCTTGGTTTCGTCAAGTATGCCGGTGCCAATGGCCCAATACCGAATTGCAGCAATCATGTTTCGGCCAACGCCAAAGAGAGCAATGGACTCTGGGTCACGGAAAACGTGAACAGCTTCTTTAGGTGAAGAGGCATTGCTGACCGCGTGATATGCTTTTTGCAGCCACCCGTAACGTAGCGGGAAGGTTTCATGTCCAGAAAAGCAAGGACGGTATTTTTCGTTCTTCAAATCTTGAAGTCTCACTTGACCTCCTGGAGACATCATCCAGTACCAAAAGTAATATATGATACTGGATATATCTTCCAGTATCAGCACTGAATACCTATGCAAGTTGGTGAAGCCATCTATCTCGACTATCAAGCCGCAACTCCATTGGATGAGCGCGTACTAAGTGTGATGCAGGCCGCAGCAGTGACGCACTTTGCCAACCCGCATGCAGCTGATCACGCTCTCGGATGGAGAGCTGCTGCCGCCATTGAGGTCTCGGCTTCACATGTCGCTACACTTTTTGGGCTTCAGGGGGGGGATGTGACGTTCACGTCCGGTGCGAGCGAGGCGAATTTGATGGCGATTCAGGCAGCAAAGGCAATCTCAGTCTGCACGGGGCGCAGGGAAGTCCTGATTGGCGCGGCGGATCATAGTTCCATCCGAAATGAAGCTAACAATAGCGGCCTGACAGTGAAGTACATTCCTCTAGACAAGCGAGGAGCCCCGGATCCGAATCACTTGCGCTTGATGATTAGCGATGACACAGCCCTTGTTTCTGTCGTCGGTGTCAACAATGAGAATGGAGCTGTGGCGGATCTCGATACGATCTCCACGCTCTGCAAAAATCACGGGGTTCTGTTCCATGTGGATCTTGCTCAAGCCCCACTTGCGTTGGATATCGATCTTCTTGAACTAGACATCCCATTCGCAACGATTTCTGCTCACAAAATCTACGGCCCCAAAGGAGTTGGTGCATTTCTGATTGGACCCGGTGCAGCAGAGTTTGTCCAGCCTGTTCTGATTGGTGCAGGGCAACAAGGAGGGCGGCGTGGAGGAACGATGCCAACAGAGCTGATTATGGGCTTTGGCGAGGCATGTCGTCTTGTTTTACAACATGGGCATGACGAGCGTGCATATGTTGCTGATATTCGAGATCAATTTATTCGTGGCCTCGAAGAGAAGAAAGTCGCTCATTTAGTCGGAGCGCGCGATTGTAGGCATCCGGGGAATGCTCTGATGCGTTTTCCGGGGTGCAACGCTGCTGATCTGCTTATGCGATTGCAGCCATATATTGCGGCCTCAACGCAATCAGCATGTTCGTCTGGAACAATGGGACCGTCCCATGTTTTGCGGGCCATGGGTTACGACCATGTTTTTGCATCCGAATGTGTTCGTTTCAGCTTTGGAAGGTTTTCAGATCAGGATCAAATTGAGCGTGCAGTTTCAATGATTGCCAGTGCGGTGAGCGTTGGTTCTTGATCCGCCCCTTTTATGGCCGCATAAGTGTGAAGGTTAGGTAGAGAAAACTGGGGGTCAGGAAAACACCCCGTGTTCTTGACGAACGATAAAGTTTAGTACTTGCTTTTTCCCTTTCGACGCCTCCGCGACTTTATACGTGATCACCTCAGACTGCTTCACTTCACTCTCCTCGGCCGCGCATTTAAGGTCTCCTCGGGTCTTCGATGAACGAGCGCCTCCAGATCCAGGTTCGGGATTGACCGTGCATTTGCCAGCATCCTTTCGATCATCCGCAACTGTTCGGCATTGTTTTTGGTGAGGACTTCAATTTCAGCCTCAAGTCTTTCGATCCGTTCGACCAGCTTGACCTCAGACGCGGTGATCTTCGTGTAGAGGGGCGGGGTGGCTCCACGCAGTTGAGCCTTCCGTTTCTTGTAGCAAGCATTAATGCCTGTGTAGCTGGAAAGTGTTTGCCGAGTCGTTTTGACCCCGACTTCTAGTTCCACACGTGTAACCAGCGCTTCCCATGTCAGCTTGCCGGTCCATTTTGTGAGCATGATCTCGATCCGGCGCTGCTGTTGTGCAGATATCTTTGGTGGCACCATGTCAGACAGTCTCCTCTGATAGACCAAACGATGAAAGCAGGGCGCGCAGTTCAGGATTGGTGTTCGATGCCCTGTCGCTGGTTTGATTTGCAAGCAGACTCTGCAATGTGTCCTCAAAGTCCGGGATGAGGCATTGGGTTTTGCGGGTCTTTTTCATACTTGCGTCAGTGAAGTGGAACTCGCTCGCCTTTGGTGAGTATCGAATCACCGTGCCGGGCTTGAGTGTCTTCATGAACTCAATCAGACTGGCCAGCACATGCGTATTGCGCGAATGGATAACGAACCATCTTTGCATCGCGATCGAATTCGAAAGTCGCTGGTCATTTGATATCAACTCGAGTCTGGTGGCCTGGATCTCGTAGTCCTTCTCAAAAAACTGGAGTGTTTTGGTATCGCCAACAACGTGGCAAGCGGCCGAACACATGAAGCACTGGGACACAAAATCGTTTAGATACTCACAGGGGTTTAGGTTGAGTTCCTGGGTGCAGACCCCTGTGGAAGTGATGGAGGCCGGCAAATTGGTTGCTTGCAGGATGGCTTCCTGTGCCACGACCTTGATCTCCCTTTTGTCGTGCTCAGGCTTGCTCAACACCGCGCGCACCCGGCCTGTTTGCTCGTGATGAGTACTGTGGAGGTAGGTCTCGGTCTGCTCTTTGTCTTTCCGACCTGACCAGGTGGTAATAATTTCGCGTGGAATCTCGCTCAGTTCAGCGAGCGTATTGCCGAAGTGACGAAGGCTGTGTGCATTCACTCTCATCCCTTCAAAGCCAAACTCATCAAAGATAGAGATATTGGAACCAGATGAGCCAGTGAAGCGCGTTGTTACGTGTGAAGCAATAGCGCCTAGTGGTACTATGGCGTAAGGGCTCTGGGCTAGAGGTTTGCCACCAGAGCCGGAAGATTCAACGCGACCATACAGATGATGACCATGAAGGCAGAACAGGGCGTCGGTGAGCTTGATCTTGCCTTCGCCGTTAGAGTATGAATACGGAAACGAGGGTATGAGATGGGTCTTGACGTAACCTATCCAGTTGTCTTGCAACTCACCCAAGGTGATGACCGACTTGTCCCCGCACCCCAGCGCCAGGAGTGCTTTCCCCCGAATTGACTGATAGTCAAATAAAAACGGGATGCTAGCGATTCCTGTGGCTGTTGTCGATGTTGCCAAACGATCATCGTGCTGGAGTGAGTAAATTGGCTTTTCTTTGAAGCAAGCGCGATATCTGGGATGGTTATGCACCAATGAAGGGAGATCGACTCCAGGCAAGATGATCGGCACACAGGCGTCCACAGGGTAGAGTCCTAGCGCATAGCCCAGAACGAACAGGTTGGGGGCCTCGTCAAATTTTAGGTGCCTCCGCCTGTCTTCCTGAACCTCGAAATCCCCAACCAATACCCCGAGACTTTGCTTCGGGTTCACATAGAATTTACACAATATTCGAGCCGGCTCGCAGATTATGAAGAAGAAGTTGACCGCTCGATCCACCTCGTCGGCCAAGGCTGCGAGCACATGATTCCGATTGTCTTTGAAGCCTTTACTGCCCGCCCAATCCAAGTAATGAACCGGTTTCCCTCCGCTCTCGCTGTAATTCTTTAGCCGCTGTTTGGGTAAAAGTGGGGTCTCGGCGGCTATGCGATTGGGCGCCGATAATCCAAGTAATCCGAAAGTGGCAACCAAGGCATTCATCATGTTGATTTGAATTTCTGTGCTCACCACGCCTCTTTGGTTGACAGGCTGGAATATCTCGTGATGTATTGCGCCAAGGGCGAGAATTGCCTCGATTTCGGGCAGTTTCTGTACCTTCGTGTCAAATTGTGCATGTCCCGTTCTGTCACGACAGTCATTTGAGTGAAGTCTAATAGGACGCATCAGCCCTTTTTCCGCACAGAATGCCAGAAATGGGTTTGAGCTTTCAGCCCTTTTCTTGCCCTGTAATTCAGCAATAGTGTCGCTGGTCTGCGAGTAGAGATCTCCTCGCATATTGCAAAGCAAATATCTGGCGTAGCTCACACGCGCCTGCCTCTCGTCTGCCGAGATTGGTGAGTTGTTTGTTTCGATGATCCAAACTTTGATTAATTGGTCATACGGAGGGCGCAACGCAAACTCGGGTTTATTACCGGAATTTCCAGCTCCTTTTATTCCGTGCTTGCCACAGAGAAATCGGGTTTTTCGTCCTGTGTTCGGATCAATGTGAAACCAGATGAGGTCGTTCCATTGAGCCGCCTTATCATCCGGACCACGGAACTGGGGCAGTTCTTGGTTCTGATATTCCTCTACCAGACGCTCCAGTCGATCAAGGTACTTGTTTAGCATCAATGCCTCTTTGCCTCGCGAGGATATCATCACAGACATTGATCGTTAGCTTGATCCACTCGATCTGTCGTTCCAGTCTCCTGATTGAGTTGATTTCCAGAGGATTGAAGAGATAAGTGCGATTCGCCTCAAGCTTGTCTTGGGCAACCTGTAGCTCGGCCCGGTGGTCTGCCTCCAGAATCGGCCTAAAGTTTGGGCATCCGTAGCACCCGAGTGGCCGTCCCAATAGCGTTTTGCACGTTTTGCATGCCCCCTTGTTTTTGGCTCCTCCGACTTCGTTGAAGTCGTGGCCAAAGATGGTTTCGTCGCCCTGTGGGGTCAAGGTGATCAAGCCCGAGAAAGCCCTCTTGAGAAATTCGTTGCCAAGGTAGTTGTCGTCGATCAAACGGCGCGAGTCGTAGTCTATGTCGACGTAATGCTTTGCGGCTGGCACAGTCACCCCCGTAATCCGCGCTAACTGCACGGCTGGCAAGCCCTGTTGAGCGCCGCGTGTCAGCACAGTGTGGCGAATTCGGTTGTTGCTCGCAGTACAGATTGCCGCCCTGTCAGATGGTACATCTAGTCTGAGTGTCAGACGGTGATCACTTGCGTGAAATAGGGTGGATACGGGGGTGAATGCATTTTTGAAGGTTTCAATGGAATGCACTTCCCATCTAAAAAGTTCGATAACAGGAAACACTGGGACGTTATTTGCAATATGCAGAAGTTCTTCTTGTTCGATCTCTAGATCAGACGCTATAAAAATCAAAGAAAGACCGCGTAGGCAAAATTGCTTGTACCGTATTAAAGCTAGCGATAGTTCTTCAGAGAGGTGGAGCGGGTGACGCTCGGGATGGCATCTACGGTGGGCGCTGCCCTTTTCCTTTGCATGGAACACACGCAGTTGGAGCGTCTGGGCTCCCAAGGTGCCAATTTCGTTCAGCGCGTTTATATCCTTGTCATTGAAGCTCGCTCCAGACGGGATCAGATCTGACCATTTGAGAATCGACAACTGGATGGGTCGCCTGACCGTGGCGAGCATCAATTTGTTCGCGACCACCGTGCGAACTTCGCTGAATTGCCGTGATTGATAGAACGACAGGTCGTTCTGTCGCAACCAATCAATCGAGGCTAACTTGTTGTTTACGAGTTTTGCGAGCGAATCGAACTCAAAGTTGCTGAGTGCCCCTTTGGCTGGATCGAGGCTGTTTCTATTTTCTTTATCCAGATGGTTCGTCGTGAAGTTGTGGTGGTCGGCGAAGCGCTTGTGGCCCAGCCTGTAAAGCGTCGAGAAGAACTGATTGATGCTTTTCTTGTGGTGAGTTGGTAACCCACTCCATTTCGCCTTGAGTTCGGCCAGAGTTGGGATACCTTCGGATACAAGAGTTTGCGTATTGCAGACCACGCCGTACGCCGTACTGGCGGCTTTCGTTCGGATGTAGTGTGTGTAGACGTCGACGATGAGGTGCCAGTCTTCATCCGGCATCACCGAGCTGTGAAGCCATGCAAGGGGAATGGTGTGTCCCCTGTGTTTCGTCGGCAGAATTTTCCATTCGTCGTCCATGATGTTGATCTCTAAACCGGACTTCGCATTTATTACCTTCGCTCGCTTGTCTCTGGTCAGGAGTTCATTCCGGCGGACCTTGACGTTGTTCTTCATCTCTGCTCGTCCACTCTTTTCTGGTGAGCCGCTGAAATTTCACGTGCCTTCTGTGCTAGGCGTTTGTCGTTGTACGTTTCGCTCATGAGTGAATTTGCCACCCATCCCATAGCGTACTTGCGAGCGTCCTCAAGCAATCGGTGGTCGATCCCCTGCTCTGTGCCCTCCTTATCAAAGATTTCATTCCATTTGTGTCTGAGGAGGTGTGGGTGAATGTAAAACCCAAGGGCATCCGAGAGTACGTGAAATACTCCGTTAATTGACCTCAATGAGAGGGGGTGGCCGAGGGTGCCGCGCGATCCCTTCTCGCTCAAAAAGATGAAGTCATTCTCATTTGAGCGGGGTACGACATTTCGCACATGGTCGATGTAGTACTTAATCTGACTCATAAGAATTGGAGAGATCGTTGCAAGGTGCGCTTTGGTCTTTTGGTTTGGCTTGTCAAGCCGTGGGTCAGTGGCATCAAAACCCGAGCGGTAGATTTTGATTTGGTCATAGCTTCCGTGGAAATGGCAATCAGAAATCTTGAGTTTTGCTAGCGCGCCACGCCTGATTCCCGACTGATATAAGATTGAGACGATCAGGTAGTTTCTGATCTTTGACCCTTTGAACGGGTTGTTTGGGGATGAAGGGAGAATCATCTCTAGTAATCGAACGAACACTTGGTCAGGGATGACAGACTCTGAAGCATCAGCCACTTGTTGAGACTTATTCCTGCTCAGACTGTCTTCATCAAGCTTTATCGCCCATTTTAACTTTTCGTGCCTGTCATTAATGGTCTGATTGACACTAAAGGGGTCGTGGCAATGTTCGAAGAGCCATTCAAGATACTGGCGCAGCCTTCTCAGTCTGCCTTGCTGAGTTTCATTTGAGACAGATACAAGTTGGCGAGCGTTGGCAGAAATTGCATTTCGGAGTTGCTTATCTGAGACATCTGGAAGGGAAGCCACCGGGTCCAGCTCGCCACGTTTTTGGCTGGCAGCGGCTGTGTGGAACTGGAGATACTCCTTGAGGCTGATTAGTTCACCAGACTTCACTCGCTGCACCATATCGATCCGTTTCTTCTGGAAGTGGTTCAGGACAAAGAGAAGCTCGTTCGCTTTCCTGAGTTGAGTGTTAAACGCCTGGCCAGTGAGTGTAGAAAGATAGGCGCTGGCGTAAGGGGATGCAGGGCAGTCCGCGTCATCAACAATCGTTACGAAGGGGATGCTGTTGAACTGGTATCTCTTGAGCTTCATTTTTGGCAAAAAATATTGGCAGATATTCTCTCTCCTGCTCACCATGGCCCGCAACCACAATTTGTCAACTATGGGGCGTCTTGGCGCTTGAAAAAAATGACTTATTTAGTTTTTTGATGGGTATGATTGATTTACAAAAACAATATAGCCTATATCTTGCCACCCGAGAGGCCAATCAGAATCCGGTCGCCCGGTCGGATCATCGAGAACTCGATCAGAGTCCGTGCGACGATGCGCTGAAGTTTCTTGCCGGGGCTAATCCAGGACCAGATGGGTTCTGATGGCGTTGTCTGATCGGATTCGCGAAGGGAGGACGTGTTCATGAGTAACCGTGACGTGAAAACTTCTGCATTGTACGACAGCCGTGGATCAGCGCTAAGATGGTCGGAGTTCTGGCTCGGAAATTGGGCCGTTTCTTGAAAACTAGTGTACTGTCTCGCTCTTGGAGGACTCCCTTCGGGCGAGCCGCTGGCCGATCATCTGCGGACTTCGTCAGCTCAATGCGAAGCAGGCGTAAGCCCGCGTTAGTGTTGCGCCCGCTTGCAAGGGGGGCGGCCCTTGCGGCGCGAGCGCGTCTTGCATCTAATCGGCCAGCGACTCGCTGAATGTGCCTCCAAGAGCGAAACAGTACACTAGGAGCAAACCGATGCGTGAACTCTATCCCGCGATTGAACCTTTGGTAACGCACAGTATTCCCGTGGATGCACCGCATGTGCTGCATGTCGAGGAGTGTGGGCGGCTCAAGGGTATTCCCGTGGTGTTCCTGCATGGCGGGCCCGGTGCCGGGTGCACGCCCGCCCATCGCCGTTTTTTCGATCCTGACCGTTATCGGATTATCCTGATCGACCAGCGTGGCGCAGGTCGTTCGACGCCGCACGCGCATCTGGACGGTAATACGACTCAAGCTTTGATCGCCGATCTTGAACTGGTGCGCCAGCATCTGAATATCGAGCGGTGGCTTGTATTTGGTGGTTCCTGGGGATCGACACTGGCACTGGCCTACGCCGCGGCCCACCCGGAACGCGTATTGGGATTGATATTGCGCGGAATTTTTCTTTGCCGCGATGAGGATGTTTCCTGGTTCTATCAGCGCGGTGCCGATCGTCTGTTTCCCGATTATTGGGCCGATTTCGTGGCACCGATTCCCGAAGACGAGCGCGGCGATCTGGTGGCGGCGTACCATCGTCGCCTAACGGGCAGTGATGAGTTGGCGCGGATGCAGGCGGCCCGCGCCTGGTCGACCTGGGAAGGGCGAACGGCGACACTCCTGAGCGATCCGGCAACGGTTGATTTCTTTGCGGATCCCCATCATGCGCTCGCGATCGCCCGGATCGAAAACCATTACTTTGTGCACGGCGCGTTCTTACGCGAGCAACCCTTACTGGCGCAGGTTCATCGACTGGCGGCTATCGAAGGGGAAATCATCCACGGGCGTTACGATGTGGTCTGTCCTGTGGATCAGGCGTTTGCGCTGGCGGCGGCTTGGCCGAATGCCAGGTTGACGGTCGTGGAAGATGCGGGGCATGCCGCCAGTGAGCCGGGCATCACCGATGCACTGATTCGTGCGACGGATCGGTTTGCGGAGCGTTTGGCGGGGCACCAGAACGGTCGGGGATAAACGGCGGTCTTGCTGACCGCTGCCGTTTGATTTTTCGACAATAAAAAACCCGCCATTCGGCGGGTTTGCATGCTTGCGGAGACGGTATGAGACCGTCACCCGTCACAAAGACTGCTAATTAAGCAGTTTGTGTTGCAGTGTCGCTTTTGCCCAGGTTGGTCGTGTAGGCGATTGTTACTTTGTCGCCTTTCTTGCCTGGAACTTTGAAGTTGATGTAGGGGTTCTTGGAAACCGCTACAGACAGGTTGC
>NZ_JAQTTX010000043.1 GCF_028710545.1 Halothiobacillus sp.
CCTCTTTCTCCGCCATAATATTTTTACGTAAGGCGATTCCGAAAGGGTCGCCTTTGTTTTTGCTTGCTACCCCGTGATCTGTGCAGGATAAGCTGTTGCTCTTGCAGGTCGGCGCTCACCAATATTGACGCGACGGCCTGTGTTATTGCCAAGCTGGTATTTGCCAGTATTTCTCCCCCTAAGTTTTTCCACGGTCGTATGTGAATAATAGGTGAAGTCCAGAGCCTCTCTGGTAATGTTCAAATATCGTACGTATTGAACAAGGTGTTTCTAATGACAAGCCCTCATTCCTTCGAGTGTCGTGCTGGGTGCGGGGCTTGTTGTATTGCTCCTTCTATCTCCAGCCCAATTCCAGGTATGGAGCGCGGTAAACCTGCGGGGGTGGCTTGCGTTCAACTGACTGATGACTTTCGTTGCGCTATTTTCGGCAAACCGGAACGACCTCGATGCTGTTCAGGATTAAGCCCGAGTATTGAGATGTGTGGTGAGTCGCAAGCGCAGGCGCTTGAATGGCTGACTTCCTTGGAAGAAGACACAAAACCCTAGCAAATTTGGAGACAATATCTGCTCAGAGTTTGCTCATACTTATCTGTATCTGCCTAGGATTTTTGAGTAGGGCGATGGTAAGGAATACCTTTTCGCAATGGTACGGTAGAAATTCACCGGTGGCTTTGCGTAACGAGGATAGGCTTGAGATTGGGGTGGATCAATTGTGGTGAAGGTTTTGCAAGTAATAAAAAACCCCGCCTCGATAAGAGAGCGGGGTTTTTGCCGGTTTCCGCCCCGTGAGGGCGGTATAAAACATTCTTAATCGATAGATATTCGATTAGAACTTGTAGGCATAACCGATAGTGGCTTCGTACTGCTTCATGTGGATGGTGGTTGTGGTTGAAGGGTCGTATGCAGCAACGGCATTGTTTGGCCCTGTTACGGTAACGTCAGGTGCGTACATAAATGCCCCACTTACTTCTTGGTGCTGGTCAATGGCATAGGTGAGACCGGCAGTGTAATGGTTTTTAACTACACCCGGCGCTAAGGTATTGAACACAACATCTTGTGAACTAATCGGGTTGGTGCCGTGGTTGAAGCCGACGCGCAACTGCAGAGCTGGAGTCATTTGCCATTGTGCACCGAGTTTGACTACGTTGACGTCTTTCCATCCAAAACCCGGGCCGTTATCAGCGCCTAGTTGATTCGTTCCAAGGGTTGTAGACGTGTTCGCAATTGATTTAACACCAGAGTAGTTAATGCGCTGGAAGTCTGCAGTCAACGTCCAAGCCGGGGCAACATGGAAGGCACCACCAACCGTCCATGTGGATGGAATATCAAACTTTCCACCTTCTGCGAACAGGCCTTTATATTCGTCAAACTTGCTCATCGCCATTTTGGTTTGGTAGCTTGCAGCTAATGAAATCATGTCTGTTGCATGGAATAGAACACCGATTTTCCCACCCCATCCTGTAGAGTGAGATACTTCGTTCCCTGTCACATAGCCTGGATCGGTGGAGTACATCGCATTGTCAAATGCGCCTAACCCCTTGACCTTTATGGTTTGGCGTGCAAACAGGATGCTCGCGCCCACGGAGAGCTTGCCGTCCATGAATTTGTGCGCGTAGGTTGGTGCAATAAACATTTGTTGGAGATTTACGCCACCTTCTCCGCCGCCCATAAGTGCACCGGTGCTTGGGTTTCGTGATGCGAACGGGCCTGTGTTGCCCGCCCCAAATAGGCTTGTCGCGGTGCTCGAATAATCTGAGTTCATTCCGCCGTTGCCGTAAATTGCAATACCAATGGAACTGGTATCATTGATGGCATAGCTGGCGGACAGTTCGGGAATGTAAAAGTTGTTGCTATTGCTTTCAGCTGAGGCGTCAAACATTCCGCTGTTGCTTGTTTGACTGTACCCGCGAACAGGGTGGAACCAGGAGATGTCAAAGTTCACCTGTGTGCCGGTTTCAGTGATGCCAGCCGGGTTGGTGGCGATGATCATCGCGCTGTCGTTCGGCAGTGCTACGCCGCTGCCGCCCATACCCATGCTTTTCACGCCGTAACCGTGAGAAAAATAACCGTTGGTAGCGTGCGCAGCGCCTGAGGCGATCAAGGTGGCGGCAACCGATGCGGCCAGTAGTGAACGTTTGAATACCATTTTTATCCAGTCTCCTGATTGATTGTTTTTGCGCCCGTTTCCATCTCTGGGTCGGGCGCACATCTACTCGTTTCCCGCTATGCGGGTGCCCACATTCTGATGACGGGTTGCTTCGAGGCCCGCGTAAGGTAACAGAAATGTAAACCGAGTGAATTCAAGAAAATTGAGGGTGCGCGAAAAAATATTAATAAATCAGTGGGTTGTGTATTAGTAAATGCTTATTTATTTATATAAGTATTTTGCTTGTTGCTGCCTTATGATTTATTTTCATTAACTTATGTTTCGGTTTTTTCAACTTTTTGGTGTGTTTTCGTTCGTTGCTCTTGGGTTTTGGTTGGGTGGGCAAGTGTTGTTTTTTTAAAATTGATGTTGTTTTTATGTTGCATTTAGGGATGGTGCGGCCCGGGTTCACGCGATGCTTTGGGTAATTTGCCCTTCAAAAACGCTTTGAGCTGGGCCGGTCATCAATACCGAGTCTTGGGTTTTGCCCGTCCATGCCACAGAGAGTCTTCCGCCACGAACGTCGACAAGGCAGGGGGAATCAAGCCGGTTTCGACGAATGCCGCTGACAACCGCTGCGCAGGCGCCGGTACCGCAGGCGAGTGTTTCGCCGGTGCCGCGCTCGAATACACGCAGTCGGATGTGCTGGCGGTCGATGATTTGCATAAAACCCACATTTACTCGATTGGGGAACTGTCGATGGTGTTCGATCATCGGGCCGATATGACCGACCGGGGCCGTGTTGACGTCTTCGACTTCCAGCACGGCGTGTGGATTGCCCATGGAAACTGCATCAATGAGCCACTCACTGCCGTCATCAAGCGTTAATGGATAACTTGTGGCTTCCTGTTCGGTGATGAAGGGGATATTGGCGGGGGTGAACATCGGTCGCCCCATGTCGACAGTGACATCGCCTGAATCGGTGATATGAAGCACAATCCGGCCACTGGCGGTGCCAACGGGGATTTCTTTCTCGGCGGTCAATCCTTTGTCGTGCACATATCGGGCAAAGCAGCGCGCACCGTTGCCGCATTGCTCCACCTCGCCACCGTCTGCGTTAAATATGCGATAGGTGAACAAGGTGTCGGCGGTTTTGGGTGGCTCGACGATCAGCAATTGATCGAAGCCGATGCCGAAATGCCGATCGGCCCACTGCCTGATCTGTTCCGGATTCAGTTCGATGGCTTGATTGATGGCGTCGATGACCATGAAATCGTTGCCCAGTCCGTGCATTTTGGTGAAGTGGATTGTCATGTGGTGTTCTTCGGCGGTGGGTTTGATGTGCTTCATTCTATACGTACTATGAGGCGAATATATGAGGACTGATAATGATCGTTCAGGCAGTGTGGGTTGATTTGGCGGCGCTCTTTCAGGTTCGTACCGGTGGTGCGCCGGAATTGTTTGCGGACGTGCTTGGCGCGTTTGAACATTGGCGCGCCCAGGGGTTGAGGGTGGTTGGCATCACGACTGACGCGCGGCGTTACGACCCACGGCTGTTTTCGTTTTTTGGTGAAGCATTTGTGGTTATCGAAAGACCACTCCCGCAATGGCGCCAGACCCAGACCTGGCTTGATCTGGCGGAAGAAATGGAAGTGTCGCCCGAGCGGATCCTCTTCATCGCCAGCACGCCCATGCTCATGGGTTTTGCGCGCCGTGCTGGCTTGCGGACCGTGGGCGTGATGCGCGACCCGCATACGATGGCCGTTCTTGACGGGTACTGGGCGGATACCTTGACCGATATTGATTGGCAAGACCCCCGGATCTTTGAATAATTCCAATATTTTACCCGGCCACGCTGCCAGAAACACGCGGGTTCAGGTATACTGCCGCACCAATTTATTCCTTATTTATGGATGCTCCTGTGATTTCTCATTTGCGTAACATTGCCATTATCGCCCACGTTGACCACGGTAAAACCACTCTGGTCGATAAACTGCTGCAACAATCCGGTACCCTGGACGCCCGTACCGACACCGGTGAGCGGATGATGGATTCCAACGCAATCGAGAAAGAGCGCGGCATCACCATCCTCGCGAAAAACACCGCCATCCGCTGGACCAGCCCGAAAGGCGAAGAGTACCGCATCAACATCGTCGATACGCCCGGACACGCCGACTTCGGCGGTGAAGTGGAGCGTGTGCTGTCGATGGTCGATTCCGTGCTGCTGCTGGTGGACGCCGTTGATGGCCCGATGCCGCAAACCCGTTTCGTCACGCAAAAAGCGTTCGAGCATGGCTTGAAGCCGATCGTGGTCATCAACAAGATTGACCGCCCCGGCAGCCGTCCGCAGTGGGTGGTGGATCAGGTTTTCGACCTTTTTGATCGCCTGGGTGCGACCGACGAGCAACTCGACTTCCCGATTGTCTACGCCTCGGCCCTGAATGGTTATGCCGGTCTGGACGACTCCGTTCGTGAAGGCGACATGACCCCGTTGTACCAGACGATTGTCGACTCTGTGCCAGCACCGGATGTGGATGCCGATGGCCCTTTCCAGATGCAGGTTTCCAGCCTCGATTACAACCCGTACATGGGCGTCATGGGTATCGGTCGTATTTCCCGCGGCCGGGTTAAAACCAATACGCAGGTCAAGGTCATCGACCGCGACGGCAACATCCGCTCGGGCCGCATCCTTCAGATCATGGGTTTTCATGGTTTGGAGCGGATTGAAGTGCCGAGCGCGCAGGCGGGCGACATCATCGTGTTCTCCGGTCTCGACCCGCTTCTGATTTCCGACACCATCTGCGATCCGGATCACGTGGAAATGCTGCCGCCGCTGACGGTCGATGAACCGACCGTGAGCATGTCCTTTAACGTCAATACCTCACCGTTCGCTGGCAAGGAAGGCAAATACATCACCAGCCGCCAGATTCGTGATCGTTTGCACAAAGAATTGCTGCATAACGTCGCGTTGCGCGTTGAAGATACCGAGGAAGGCGATAAATTCCGTGTGTCCGGCCGCGGTGAATTGCACCTTTCGGTATTGATCGAAAACATGCGCCGCGAAGGGTTTGAGATGGGCGTTGGTCGCCCCGAGGTCATCATCCGCGAAGTCGATGGCGTCAAGCAGGAACCTTACGAGCAGCTCGTCGTGGATATCGAAGAGCAGAATCAGGGCGCGGTCATGGAAAAACTGGGTACCCGCCGTGCGGAATTGCGGAATATGGAACCCGATGGCAAAGGCCGTGTGCGCCTTGAATACATCATTCCTTCGCGTGGCCTGATCGGTTTTAGAACCGAGTTCATGACGGCCACGCAAGGCACCGGTCTGCTGTTCTCAGTATTCGACCATTACGGTGAATACAAGCCGGGCAACGTGGGCCAGCGCATCAACGGGGTGCTGATCGCCAACGAAACCGGCAAGGCGTTGTCTTATGCGCTGTACAACCTGCAGGATCGGGGCAAGATGATGATCGGCCACGGGGATGAAGTCTACGAAGGCCAGGTCGTGGGCATCCATTCACGCGACAACGACCTGACCGTCAACGTCCTCAAGGGGAAAAAGCTCACCAATATGCGGGCATCGGGTACGGATGAGGCGCTCACCCTCGTGACGCCGATCCGGTTCACGCTGGAGCAGGCACTGGAATTCATCGATGATGACGAGCTGGTCGAAGTGACCCCGGCCTCGATTCGCATCCGCAAGAAATGGCTGACGGAGCTGGATCGCAAGCGGTATGGCCGTGGCGACTGAGCCTCTTTCCAGCCGATTTGAGTTAATGATCGAGATGGTACGCGCGCATGTTTGAAAATCTTTCCCAGCGGCTCGGCGGTCTGTTCGATGGGCTGCGCGGGCAGGGGCGGTTAACCGAAGACAACATCAAGGACGCCCTGCGTGAAGTGCGGATGGCCTTGCTGGAGGCCGATGTTGCCTTGCCGGTGGTGCGTGATTTCGTCAATCAGGTCAAGGAACGCGCCGTTGGTGCCGAGGTCATCAAAAGCCTCAAGCCGGGGCAGGTGTTCATCAAGATCGTCAGCGATGAGCTGACCGCGTTGATGGGCGCCGAGAACTCGGCACTTAATCTGGCTGCCCAACCGCCGGCTGTCGTGCTGATGGCCGGTTTGCAGGGGGCGGGTAAAACCACCACCGTCGGCAAGCTCGGTCGACTTCTGCGTACGCGCGAACACAAAAAAGTGCTGGTCGTCAGTGCGGACGTGTATCGCCCGGCCGCGATCAAACAGCTCGAAACGGTCGCCGGCCAGGTCGGCGTCGATTTTTTCCCTTCCGATGCGGGGCAAAAGCCCCTGGATATCGTGCAGGCTGCCTTGAAGCAGGCGCGCGTCGGTTTTTACGACGTGCTGATTGTCGATACGGCGGGTCGGTTGCATGTCGATGCCGAGATGATGGACGAAGTGCGCCAGCTGCACGCCGCACTGAATCCGGTGGAAACCCTGTTCGTCGTCGATGCCATGACAGGCCAGGATGCGGCCAATACCGCCAAGGCCTTCAATGAAGTGCTGCCGCTGACCGGTGTTGTACTCACCAAGGCCGATGGCGATGCGCGCGGCGGGGCGGCGCTGTCGGTTCGCGCCATTACCGGCAAACCCATCAAATTCATCGGGATGGGCGAAAAGCTTGACGCGCTTGAGCCCTTCCATCCCGATCGGATTGCCTCACGAATCTTTGGCATGGGCGATGTGGTTTCTCTGGTGGAAGAAGCGCAGCGTAATCTCGACACCAGCAAGGCTCAGGCTTTGGCCGAGAAGGTGCGGGCAGGCAAAGGTTTCACCCTCGTTGATATGCGCGATCAATTCCAGCAAATGCTCAACATGGGGGGCATTGGTGGCTTGATGGACAAGTTGCCGGGTATGGGCAAGCTGACGGCGGATGCAAAAGCGAATATCGAGGATCGTGACGTGCATCGCATGATTGCCATCATCAACTCCATGACAATCCAGGAACGGTTGCACCCCGAGTTGATCAAAGGCTCGCGCAAGCGCCGGATTGCACTGGGTTCGGGGATGCAGGTACACGATGTCAACCGGTTGCTGAAGCAGCACCGTGACATGAGCGACATGATGAAAAAATTCTCCGGTGGCGGCATGAAAAAAATGATGCGCGCGCTCAAGGGGCGCATTCCTGGCATGCCGATGTAGGTGTATTGGCGCGGGTATGAGTTTGGGCTTGCCGATAAGCTCAGGTATACTCCCCCGCCTGTTTGATCCGAGCGGATTTGGCAACGGCGAGTTGCGATTGAGGTCGCACGGGCTGTCCAAATGCCGAAAACGAAACGTTTCAGCGAGAGTGGCGGAATTGGTAGACGCACTGGATTTAGGTTCCAGCGCCTTTGGCGTAAGAGTTCGAGTCTCTTCTCTCGCACCATATTCCTGATCAGGGCATCGCCTTGATTATTTTTTTAGATATGAAGAAGTTTGAGGTTGAGTGACCATGCAGGTTGAATTGCAGTCATCAGAAGGTTTGATCCGTCGTTTGGCGATTGAAGTACCTGCCAGTGAAATCGATGTCGAAGTCGATCGCCGCATCAAGGATATGTCCCGCCGCGTACGTCTGGATGGTTTCCGTCCGGGCAAGGCGCCTTTGCCGGTCGTGCGTCAGCGCTATGAAGGCCAGGTACGCGATGAGGTGGTCGGCGACGTCATGGGGCGCAACTATCAGGCCGCCATCGCCGAGCAGAAGCTGCGTCCGGCGGGCAACCCCTCGATTGAGTCCGTCGAAGGGCAACCGGGTGAAAACCTCAAATTTGTGGCTGCCGTTGAAGTTTATCCCGAATTCGAACTGGGCGATCTTTCCGCCCTTGAAATTGAAATCTCAACAGCCGAAGTAACCGACGCCGATGTGGCCGACATGCTCGCGACACTGCGTGAACAGCATGCCGACTGGAAATCAGTGGATCGTGCGGCCAAGGATGGTGATCGGGTTACCGTGAATTTCGACGGCAAGGTCGATGGCGAAGCATTCCAGGGCGGTAGCGGCGAAGGCATGCAGGTTGTGCTTGGAGAAAACCGCATGTTGGCGGACTTCGAAAAAGGTCTGGCTGGTATTGCCGTGGGCGAACCTGAACGTGTGTTTGATGTGGCCTTCCCCGAAGACTATCCCGTAGAAAACCTCAAGGGCAAAACCGCGCAATTCACCGTGACTGCGACAGCGGTCGAAGAGAAAGTGCTACCCGAGTTGGACGACGAATTTGCCGCCCGTTTCGGTTCTGCCTCAGTGGCTGAATTGGAGTCTGATGTGCGCAAGAACATGGAGCGCGAACTCAGGCAGGCGCTCAAGCGTCAGACCAAGGACGTGGTGCTGACTGCCGTGACCGACAGCCTGACTTTTGATGTGCCCAAAGCACTGGTCGATGAAGAAGCAGTTGCCATGCGTGATGGGTTCGTGCGCCAGCAAATGCCTCATGCCGATGCCAGCGCGCTCGACGCCAGCCTGTTCAGCGAGCAGGCATCCAAACGCGTCAAGATGGGCCTGGTGATCATGGAAATCGTCAAGTCTGCCGATTTGCAGGTTGACGATGCCTTGGTCGACGAATTCATCAATGACATTGCCGCCGCGTATGATGAGCCGGAGCAAGTCGTTGCGACTTACAAATCTGATCGTGAAATGATGAGCAATGCCCGCACGGTAGTACTGGAGCAGCAAGCCGTTGATCACGTGTTGTCCAAAGCCAAGGTGACCAAAAAATCACAGGAATTCAAATCGGTGATGAATCCGGCCCCACAGGCCTGATTGAGCACCACGCAGATCTTTCAGCATTTTTTTCTATAGACAGATTGAAAAGTCGCGATCAACCGCCACAGTTCATGTGTTGTGTTGATCGCGTTTTTTGTTTTAACTCCATCCGCCCGGGGTGTCGAATCAGCGGCGCTCGGCTAGAATTCATGAGGGAGAATGTATGATCTTCGGTTCTCAAACTACAGCAGGCCTGTCTGCGCCGGAACTGGCCGCATTGGTGCCCATGGTCGTCGAACAGACATCCCGCGGCGAACGCGCGTATGACATCTACTCCCGCCTGCTCAAGGAGCGGGTTGTATTCGTGATCGGTCCGATTGAAGACCACATGGCCAACCTGATCGTGGCGCAGTTGCTGTTTCTGGAATCGGAAAATCCGGACAAGGATATCCATCTGTACATCAACTCGCCCGGCGGCGTGGTGACGGCGGGCATGTCGATCTACGACACCATGCAGTTCATCAAGCCGCATGTCTCGACGCTGTGCATCGGTCAGGCAGCCAGCATGGGTTCCATCCTGCTGGCGGGTGGCGAGCCGGGCAAGCGGTTTGCCTTGCCGAACTCGCGGGTGATGATTCACCAACCTTTGGGCGGATTCCAGGGGCAGGCTTCCGACATCAAGATTCATGCGGAAGAAATCATCAAATTGCGTCATAGTTTGAATGGCGTTCTGGCCAAGCACTGTAATCAGCCGATGGAAGTGATCGAAAAAGATACGGACCGGGACAAATTCCTGTCGGCATCCGAAGCGGTTGAATATGGTTTGATTGACGCGGTGCTGGATAAACGCGCGTGATGCGAATGACTGAAACTGGGCTCGAAACTTGCCCGGTTTGATCACAGACAGAGGCTGATTATGGCTAAAAGTACAAAAACCGAACAGGATCTGTCCTGTTCCTTCTGCGGTAAGCCGCAGGCCGAAGTCCGCAAGCTCATTGCCGGTCCATCGGTTTATATCTGCGATGAGTGTGTCGAGCTTTGCAACGACATCCTCCGCGAGGAAATCTCCGCAGCCAAGGATGAAAGTCCGGCCCGCCTGCCGACGCCCAAAGAACTGGTTGAGGCGCTGGACGAGTATGTCATCGGCCAGCAGCAGGCAAAACGAGCTCTGGCCGTCGCGGTGTATAACCATTACAAGCGTTTGAACCTGTTCGGTTCGACACACAAGGTGGCCGAGAAGGATAAGGACAGTGATTCCGAACCGGTTGAACTGTCAAAATCCAATATTCTTCTGATCGGCCCGACGGGCTCCGGCAAGACGTTGTTGGCTCAAACGCTGGCACGTGTGCTGGATGTGCCATTCGCTATCGCCGATGCCACCACGCTGACCGAAGCGGGTTACGTGGGCGAAGATGTCGAAAACATTCTGCAGAAACTGTTGCAGCGTTGTGACTACGACGTCGAGAAAGCGCAGCACGGCATCGTCTACATTGACGAGATCGACAAGATCACCCGTAAATCCGAGAACCCGTCGATCACAAGGGATGTATCCGGTGAGGGTGTGCAGCAGGCATTGCTCAAGCTCATCGAGGGCACGCAGGCTTCCGTGCCGCCCCAGGGGGGCCGCAAGCATCCGCAGCAGGAGTTCGTGCAGCTGGATACGACCAATATCCTGTTCATCTGCGGCGGTGCCTTCTCCGGGCTGGATAGCATCATCCGTCAGCGGATCGAGAAAGGCGGTATCGGCTTCTCTGCGGAAGTGAAATCCAAGGATGACAAGCGGGCGGCCGATGAACTGCTGACCCAGATCGAGTCGGAGGATTTGACGCGTTATGGTCTGATTCCCGAGTTCATTGGTCGGTTGCCGGTCATCGCGACGCTGAATGAACTGGATGAAGCGGCGTTGGTCAAGATTCTGGTCGAGCCGAAGAATGCGTTGACCAAGCAGTACATGCGTCTGTTCGAAATGGAAGGCGTAGAGCTTGATCTGCGTGAAGATGCGCTCCGCGAAGTGGCACGTCAGGCCATCAAGCGCAAAACCGGCGCGCGTGGACTGCGGACCATCGTCGAGCATGTGCTGCTCGATACGATGTTCGAGGTGCCTTCTACCGAGAATGTGAAGAAGGTCGTCGTGGATGCCTCGGTTGTGCGTGGTGAGAATGCGCCCTACCTGCTCTTTGATCAGGCCGAAAGCCTACCCAAGGCAGCTTCCGATAAGTAACTTTTCCCCGGCTTTATAGGGCGTAATTGAAATCCCGCTGCTTGGCGGGATTTTTTTGCAAGTCCACTGAGTGGTTCCGACGCAGCAATGAAACATCATATTCAGGATGTTTTCCTTGATCGTGGATCGCTTTTCTGCGCCTGCGACTTGAAAAGTTGCCATTCGGCATTAACTATTGGCTATGCTCTATTCGTATCCGTTCACCTTACCGCCATTCGGCGCGTCACACAGGTAAAACATATGCCACATAACGACACAACATCTGAAGTCATCGCCGGTGCACCTCGTACCGTTCCGGTTCTGCCGCTGCGGGATGTGGTGGTTTACCCCCATATGGTGATCCCTCTGTTCGTGGGACGGGAGAAGTCCGTGTCCGCGCTGGAGGAAGCCATCAAGGGCAACAAACAATTGCTGCTTGTCGCTCAGAAGGATGCCGAGCTTGACGATCCGGGCCGCAAGGATCTGCATGCCGTAGGCACGTTGGCTTCCATTCTTCAACTGCACAAATTGCCGGACGGCACGATCAAAGTGCTCGTCGAGGGCATCGAGCGCGTACGCTGCGTGCAGGTGCACGAGGTTGACCAGTATCTGGTGGCCGAAGTGCATGCGATTGAAGAGCCGAAAGCACAGCCTGATCGCGAGCTGGAAGTGGAAGCACGTACGTTGCTCAACCAGTTCGACGGGTATGTCAAACTCAACAAGAAAACGCCACCAGAGGTGCTGACATCGTTGGCTGGCATCGATGATGTCTCGCGCCTGGCCGATACCATCGCCGCCCATATGGCGCTCAGTCTCGAAGAAAAGCAGAAGATTCTGGAAACCATCGATCTGCACGCGCGGATCGAGCACCTCATGGTGCTGATCGAATCGGAAATCGACACCTTGCAGGTTGAGAAACGCATCCGTGGCCGCGTGAAGCAGCAAATGGAAAAAAGCCAGCGCGAGTATTATCTGAACGAACAGATGAAAGCCATTCAGAAAGAACTGGGCGATCTGGAGGAGGGCGGAAGCGATCTCGACGAGTTGGAGCGCAAGATTCTGACTGCCGGTATGCCCAAGGAAGCGCTCGACAAGGCCAAATCCGAGCTCAACAAGCTCAAGATGATGTCGCCCATGTCCGCCGAGGCATCGGTCGTGCGTAACTATCTGGACTGGATTATCGCCGTGCCATGGAAGAAGCGGACCAAGATCAAGCACGATCTGGGCGTTGCGGAGCAGGTGCTGGAAGCCGATCACTTCGGCCTGGAGAAGGTCAAGGAGCGGATTCTCGAGTATCTCGCGGTGCAGCAGCGCGTGCGCAAAATGAATGGCCCGATTCTATGTCTGGTCGGCCCGCCGGGTGTGGGTAAAACCTCGCTCGGTCAGTCGATTGCCAAGGCCACCAACCGGAAATTCGGCCGCATCGCCCTAGGTGGCGTGCGCGACGATGCCGAGATTCGCGGCCATCGTCGGACTTATGTCGGCGCCTTGCCGGGCCGGATCGTGCAGACGCTGAGCAAGATCGGTTCCCGCAATCCGCTGATTCTGCTCGATGAGATCGACAAGATGGCTTCCGATTTCCGGGGCGATCCGGCTTCGGCCTTGCTGGAGGTTCTGGACCCCGAGCAAAACAAAGCGTTTGCCGATCACTACATGGATATGGACATCGATTTGTCCGAGGTCATGTTTGTGTGCACGGCCAACAGCCTGAATATCCCGGGCCCGTTGTTGGACCGGATGGAAGTGATTCGTATTGCCGGCTACACCGAAGACGAGAAGACCGAGATCGCCGAGCGCTATCTGTTGCCCAAGCAGTTGGAAAAGAACGGCTTGAAGGACAAGGAGCTTGTCATCGATACATCAGCGGTTCGCGATGTGATTCGCTACTACACCCGTGAAGCCGGTGTGCGGAACCTTGAGCGCGAACTGGCCAAGGTATCGCGCAAGGTGGTGCGCAAACTCGTCACGAATGAAGAAAAGCCACCGATTACCGTCGATTCCAGCTCGCTGGATCAGTATCTTGGCGTTCATCGTTTCGATTTCGGCAAGGTCGAACATCCCGATCAGGTCGGGCAGGTGACGGGTCTGGCCTGGACGGAAGTGGGCGGCGACCTGCTGACGATTGAAGCGGCGACCATGCCGGGTAAAGGTAACCTCAAGTACACAGGCCAGTTGGGCGAGGTGATGCAGGAGTCGATTCAGGCTGCGATGACGGTCGTGCGTGCACGGGCGGTTTCGCTGGGGATCGATCCGGACTTCAGCCAGAAGGTGGATATCCACGTGCACGTGCCCGAGGGCGCGACACCGAAGGATGGCCCTTCGGCCGGGGGCGCGATGTGCACGACCATCGTCTCGGCGCTGACGGGTATTCCGGTCAAGTCGACCGTGGCGATGACGGGCGAGATCACCCTGCGTGGTGAAGTGCTGCCGATTGGCGGGCTCAAGGAAAAGCTCCTGGCGGCGCAGCGAGGTGGTATCAAGCTGGTTCTGATTCCGGAAGGAAACCGCAAGGATCTGGTTGAAATTCCTGAGAAAATCAAATCCTCGCTGGATATTCGACCGGTGCGCTGGATCGATGAAGTGCTGGATTTGGCCCTGGTTACCCCGCCGACGCCAAAGCCCGTCGAGATAAAAGAGTCGGTACCAACCGTCGAGGCCAAGCGACCCGACGACCAGAGTGCGCATGCGCATTAATTTCGATACCGATCGCGGATTTTTCGTGCAGAGTTAACGCCCAGCCGATCCGCGTTCGGGTTGGCTTTGAGCGTATTTCGTGCTTTTCTCTACCCATTGATGCGCCAAATGTCCGGACTTTGTTGACAGCACGCCAGTGTGGCTTGTATAAAAGCGTCTGGACTTAGGTGAGCGTAATCGGAATTGGTTGATTGTTGCGGGTACTGCCTGCAGAATCCGACACCTAGAAACTAGAAACCTAACCCCTGTATTAACCCCAGAAGAAAAGGATTGCAACGACATGAATAAATCAGAACTGATCGACGCGATGGCTGCCAAAAGCGGAATGAAGAAAACTGAATCTGCGGCAGCGCTTGATGCGTTTATCGAAGCGGTTGGTGATGCGCTGAAAAAAGGCGACCAAGTGACTCTCGTCGGTTTCGGCACCTTCCTGGTTCGTGAGCGTGAAGCCCGTACCGGCCGTAACCCGCGTTCAGGCGAAACCATTGAAATCGCTGCATCCCGCCTGCCTTCATTCAAGGCCGGTAAAGGGTTGAAAGACGCCGTTAACTGAGCCGTTCGATACTTCGGGTTCGTCCGGCCATATCCAAACTGCGCCATGGGGTGAATTACTGAGGTAAGTACAAAAAGCAGGGGCGGGAACGTCCCTGTTTTTTTATAGGGAGTATCATTCTCCCGGTTGCACTTGATGCACCACAACAATGGCCAGTTGCCTGCTCCGGCGGGCTTTTAAGTTTTTTAAGGTATTGATGCTATGTTGATGGACTTGCGGGAACGCATTCAGGGGTGGATCGCCTACGCGATCATCGGCTTAATCAGTGTGCCCTTCGTGTTGTGGGGGGTGGGCGAGTATTTCAGCGGTGGGGCAAACAAGCCTGTGGCCGAAGTCGATGGTTTGCCGATTTCCCAGCAAGCGTTCGAGCAGGCGGTCAGTCAACAGCGTCAGGCCATTATTCAGAAACTCGGTGGCAGCGTTTCGGCAGAGATGCTGCAGAGTCTGAATCTCGATCAGCAGGTGCTCGATCAGATGATCAATGAGCGCGTGTTGCGGGTATTCGTGCAAAAGGCAGGGTTTCGGGCGCCGGATGCCGTGGTGGCCGATCTGATTCGCTCTGAGCCCGCATTCAAGACCAATGGCGTGTTTGACGTCAAGAAATACGAAGCCTTCGTGGCAGCGCGCGGAACGACTGTCGCCAACTTCGAGGCCGGCCTGAAACAGGATATCGTCATGCAGACGCTGGAAAATGCGATCAGCGAAAGCACGATCGTGACAGCGCCCGAGTTGGATCAGATCGTCAAATTGCGTGATCAGACGCGTGAAATCGGCATGTTCCGTCTGGAACGCGCCCGCGTGGTCGACACCGTTCCTGCGCCGACCGATGCGCAGATCGAGGCCTACTATGCGGCACACAAGGCCGAATTTATCCGTCCTGAGCGGGTAAAACTCCGGTACATCGAGTTGTCGCCGCAAACACTGGCGCCTTCGGTCAAGGTGACGGATGCCCAGGTTGAGCAGGCCTATGCCGATTATGTGAAAAAACAAAAAGCACAGGTCACACGCTCGGTGCGGCATATCCTGATTGCGGTGCCGAAGAATGCGGATGGTGCCGCGGTTGAAGCGGCCAAGAAAAAAGCCTTGGCGGCTCGGGCCGCGATTGTTTCCGGCAAGACCAGCTTCGCAGATGAAGCACGGGCGGTTTCCGATGATCCGGGTTCGAAAGACAAGGGCGGCGACCTCGGTGAGGTTGCGCCCGGTCAAATGGTCAAGCCATTCGAAGATGCGATGGATGCCCTCAAGGTCGGCGAAATCAGCGAGCCGGTGCGCACGGAATTTGGTTGGCACCTGATCGAGGTGACCAAAGAGAGCCATCCCGACATCAAGCCGCTGGCGGATGTTCGCGACAAAATGGTAGCGGCGGCCAAAGAACGCCAAATCGAAAAGATTTATTACGATGAAGGCGAAAAACTATCCAATCAATCCTACGAGCATCCCGATAGCCTGATCCCCTCGGCCGAGGCGTTGGGCTTGAAAGTGCAGACCAGCGATTGGCTCAACCGGAACAGCGGTACGGGCATTGCGGCGAACGAGAAAGTTCGCCAGGCGGCCTTCTCCAAGGAAGTGCTCAAGCAGAAACTGAACAGCAACCTGATTGAGCTGGGCGCAAACCACGCTGTCGTGATTCGCGTGGATCAGCATGAGCCGCAAACGCCACTGACGCTGGCCGAGGTGAAGGATCAGATTGCCAAAACACTCAAAGAACAGGCCACCGACAAGGCATTGGCCGATGCGGCGGAGCGCATCGCCAAGACACTGAATGCCGGTACGGATCCGCAAGCGGCGGCAACAGCGGCCGGTGCAACCTGGGTGGCGCCGGTGTGGCTCAAGCGGACGGCGCGTGATGCCCCGATTCCCGCCGAAGCGATTCAGGCGGCGTTTGCCCTGCCTCCGGCACCGGCTGGACAACTGGCCAGCAAGGCCCTGGCTCTGAGTGACGGCAATGAAGCACTGGTGGTCGTCAAGGCGATCAAAGATGGTGATCCAACCGCGATCAGCGAGCAGGACAAGCAGGCGC
Organism: Halothiobacillus sp.; assembly: GCF_028710545.1. Classification (GTDB taxonomy): domain Bacteria; phylum Pseudomonadota; class Gammaproteobacteria; order Halothiobacillales; family Halothiobacillaceae; genus Halothiobacillus. The sequence goes on from NZ_JAQTTX010000043.1 coordinate 16,242, forward strand.
TTTCTGCCCAAATCCAGCAGGCGCAAGCGCAGCAAACCTTGGGCGTGTTGCTCAAAGCCCTGCGAGATGAAGCCAAAATCACCATCCACCAAAAAGCCGAGAAAACAGCTACGCCTTAATTAGGGATCGGCTTTTAGAAGCCTGTCGGGCCGAACCTATCCGAACTTTTGTGTGTAAGGCATATCCAGCACGTTTTAAGAGAATCACCTATCCGCTTCCCCCTTTTTCAAAGGGGGATCGAGGGGGATTTATCGACAAGGCAGGCGACTTCTTAAATCCCCCCAGCCCCCCTTTTTCAAAGGGGGGGTAAACTGGACCCCTTTTTCAAAGGTGGGGGGCAAAGCTGGTCCCAATTTTCAAAGAGAACCACCTACCCGCTTCCCCCTTTTTCAAAGGGGGATCGAGGGGGATTTATCGACAAGGCGGGCGACTTCTTAAATCCCCCCCCAGCCCCCCCTTTTTCAAAGGGGGGGTAAACTGCTCCCCTTTTTCAAAGGTGGAGGGCAAAGCTGGTCCCAATTTTCAAAGAGAACCACCTACCCGCTTCCCCCTTTTTCAAAGGGGGATCGAGGGGGATTTATCGACAAGGCAGGCGACTTCTTAAATCCCCCCAGCCCCCCTTTTTCAAAAGGGGGGAGCAAAACTGGCCCCTTTTTCAAAGGGGAGCTTATTTCTGATCCCTGTGTCAAAGGGGGCAAGAGGAGGGAATTTATCCAGCCAACGGCTACGGTTTCTGATCCCTTTCTTATTTCGGGCACTGGCCCATGCCGGTGATGAAGTACCCCGAATCAACGTAGACATTCTCGCCGGTGATGCCGGATGCGAGATCCGAGCACAGGAAGGCGGCGGTGTTGCCGACCTGCTCGATGGTGACGTTGCGCTTCAATGGTGAGTTGAGGGCGACGTAATCGAGGAAGCCCTTGAACTCGCCGATACCGGAAGCGGCCAGCGTCTTGATCGGTCCGGCGGAGACCGAATTCACGCGAATACCCCGACCGCCCAAAGATCCGGCCAGATAGCGCACATTCGCTTCGAGTGCGGCTTTGGCGACGCCCATCACGTTGTAGTTCGGCATCACGCGTTCGGCGCCCAGATAGGATAGCGTGACGATCGCGCCGTTATCACGCATCGTCTCGCGGCCTGCCTTGGCCAGTGCGGCCAGCGAGTAGGCGGACACATCGTGGGCCACACGGAAGGCTTCGCGCGACATGCCGTCGAGATAGTCGCCATCCAGGGCTTCACGTGGGGCGAAGGCGATGGAGTGCACCAGAATATCGAAGCCTTCCGGCCAATGTTCGGCAAGTGCCGGGAACAGCGCATCGATCTGCTCGTCGGATGTGGCATCCAGTGGCAGATAGATGTTCGAACCCAGGTCCGCCGTCGCTTTTTCGACTTTTTCCTTGAAGCGATCGTTCAGATAGGTGAACGCCAGCTCGGCTCCTTCCCGGTGCATGGCTTCGGCAATGCCCGATGCAATGGAGCGATTGTTCGCAATACCCACGATCAAGGCACGTTTGCCGCTTAAAAATCCCATATCATGTTCCTCATGTTGATTAAAAAAGTACCAAACCATCAGGCCGGTCGAAACCTGAGCCACGCTTGGCCGCGTGGTCAATAGCAATAGTGTACGGTTGAAATGAACAACGAGCATCCCTTGCTGAACGATATATTGGGTGACGACCAGCGTGCACGCCGGGATTTCCTTCGCCATTTGCTGGCGACAGGTACTTTGGCGGTTGGCGCAGGTATTTTCAGTCAGGCCGGTCATGCCGCCGGATTTGCCGACGCGCTGGGCTATTCCCCCAAATATCCGGCCGATTTTACGGCATTTGATTATGTGAATCCCGATGCGCCCAAGGGTGGGCGGTTGGCGCTGTCGGTCTTTGGCAACTTCGACTCGCTCAACCCGTTTGTGTTGAAAGGCTTGGCAGCCTCGGGCTTGAATGAACTGTGTTTTGAAAACCTGACCGCGCGGGCCTGGGATGAGCCGTTTTCAGCCTATGGCTTGCTGGCCGATCGCGCCGATCTGGCGACGGATGGCTTGTCGATTACTTTTCGCATCAATGCCAAAGCACGTTTCCATGATGGCAGCCCGGTCACGGCGCAGGATGTGCTGTTCAGCTTCAATACGCTCATGAGCAATCAGGCGCATCCGCGCTATCGAATGTACTGGGGGGATATCGCTGGAGCCGAACTGACCGATGCGCGGCATGTGCGGTTTAACTTCAAGCGAGTCAATCCCGAACTGCATCTGATTATTGGTGAATTGCCGGTATTCTCCGAACGCTGGCTGGCGGGTCGTGATTTTGCCAGCCTGGCGCGCGAGGCTTTTTTGACCAGCGGGCCGTATCGCGTGGGTCGGGTCGATTACGGCAATACCATCACCTTTGAGCGCAATCCCGATTACTGGGCGAAGGATCTGGCCGCGCGCCGGGGGCAGTTCAACTTCGACCGGATCGTATTCAAATACTACAAGGACGAGACCGTCTCGCTCGAAGCCTTCAAGGCGGGCGAGTTCGATGTGTTCTACGAGACCAATTCCAAGCGCTGGGCACGCGATTATACCGGCGCGAATTTCGCCGATGGCCGCATCATCCGTCGTGAAATACCGCATAAAAACAACGCCGGGATGCAGGGCTTCGGCATGAATACCCGTCGGGCTCTGTTCTCGGATCGTCGGGTGCGGCGGGCGATGGATCTGGCGCTGGATTTCGGTTGGTCGAACACGCATCTGTTCTATGGCCAGTACACGCGCTGCGACAGTTATTTCAGCAACAGTGAACTGGCCTGTCGCGGCCTGCCGCAAGGCGATGAATTGGCGCTGCTCGAACCCTTCAAAGCCCAGTTGCTGCCCGAGTTGTTCCGTGAGCCCTATCAAGTGCCCGTCGCCAACAATCCGGCCGAACAGCGCGTGAACCTGCTCAAAGCGCGTGATTTGCTGGCCGAGGCCGGTTGGCGGGTGGAAGAGGGCGTGCTGAAAAATGCGGCGGGCCAGCCGTTTTCCTTTGAAATCACGCTGGCCATGCGCGGTTTTGAACGCATCGTCGCGCCCTATGCCTACAACCTCAAACGGCTCGGCATCGATGTCAGTTACCGCACGATTGACGTGTCGCTATATCAACGCAAGATGGATCGGTTCGATTTCGATATGGCGGTGGTGGCCTATGGCGAATCGCAGTCGCCGGGCAATGAACTGCGGGATCGGTTCGCCAGTGCTGCAGCGCATACAGATGGTTCCAGCAACTACATGGGGGTCGATAGCCCCGTGGTCGATGCGCTGATCGATCGGGTCATCTACGCCAAATCGCGGGCGGAGCTGGTCACGGCCTGTCGCGCGCTGGATCGCGTGCTGCTCTGGGGCGAATATCTTGTGCCAAACTGGTACATTGGTGCGCATCGGCTGGCGTGGTGGAATCGATTCGGTTTTCACCAGCCGCTGCCGCTTTATTTCGATGCCATGACCTGGGTCATGCAAACTTGGTGGCAAACACATGAACTTCCCCAAAAACAACGTAGCTAGAAAGATTCTTAACTGGCTCCTTCCGCTGTTGGCGGTAGGCACATTGGCTGGCTGCGCCACACCGCAATACGCTACGCAAACGTCTTACACGCCCCCGCAAACCGCCAAAGGGTTGATCTGCGTAGCTCAATGCCAGGATGCGCTCAAGCAATGCCAAAACACCTGTTCAGCAGCGCGGCAATCCTGCATTGCGCATATTGAACCAGCGGCGCGCGCGGCTTTTGATTCGGCGCTTAAAACCTACGAAGCGCAACGCCGCCAGTACGAAACCGACCGGCAGTTTTACGAGCTCAATCGCAGCTTGCGCATGGGGTTCTTCAACCCGGTGTTTGTGCCGGGCTATGGCTGGGTGATGCGTCCGGGTTATTACGATGATTACTACGATGATGCGCCCACGCCGCCCGTTGCACCGAGTCTGGCCGAGGAGCGTAAACGTCTGATCCACGAACGCTGCGACAGCGCGCCATGCCCTTGTCAGCAGAACTTCGAGCAATGCTATGTGGGCTGTGGCGGCGGCGTGAAAAAAACAGTGGTCTGTATCGCCAACTGCAAGGATTCCGATCCCAAGCCGTCATCCGGGGCGGAATCAAGTCCTGTCGTTCAACAACAGACAGGCACCCCTTCGACGAATTAAGCGAGCCAAGAATGTATCGCCCGCCCGCCTTTGTGGAAAACGATCACGACAAGATTGCCGAGATGATCCGCTCCTATCCCTTCGGGGTATTGATCACCTGCGATCAGGGGCGGTCGGAGGTGACGCATCTACCGTTCATGCTCCATTGGGATAAAACCGTTCAGGGCCAAGGCCCTGTTAAGGGCAAGGGCAAGCTCATCGGTCATATCGCCCGCGCCAATCCGCAGTGGCAACACTTTGTCCATGGCGAGGAGGTGCTGGTCGTATTCCAGGGCCCGCATACGTACATTTCGCCGAGTTGGTACACGAACTTCGGGGTACCAACCTGGAATTACGCGGCGGTGCATGTGCGGGGTACCGTGCGGCTGATCGAAGATGAAGCCAGCCTGATTGCCATGCTCACCGAACTCACCGAAACCCACGAGGCCGCGCGACCAGAACCGTGGGTGTTTGATATCGACCCCGAGCGGCGGGCGCATCTGATGGCGATGCTGGTCGGGTTCGAGATCGACATCACGGATATTCAGGCCACGTTCAAGTTCAACCAGAATCGCAGCGAGCAAGATCGGGCCGGCGTGATCGCAGCCTTGAGTCAGTCGCCGGATGCCGACGATCAGGCCGTGGCGCGCCTGATGCGTGAACAGATGACGTCTCGGAAGAAGGCCAGAACAAACGAATGACCGGTTACATTATCAAGCGGCTGCTCTTGATGATCCCGACCCTGTTCGGGATTCTCGCCATTTCCTTTGCGGTGATTCAGTTCGTGCCCGGCGGGCCGGTCGAGCAGCTCGTCGCTCAGCTTAAATCGGGCGGTGCCGGGGCGGCGGGGGCGGAATCCGGCGGCGGCTTGTCGGGCGGCTTGTATCGGGGCGATCAGGGGCTCGATGCCCGCCAGCTGGACCAGATCAAGTCATTTTACGGGTTTGATAAACCCGCCTGGCAACGCTTCGGCGACATGCTGGGCAATTACCTCACGTTCAATCTGGGTACGTCCTATTTTTATCAGCGCTCGGTCACCGATCTGATTCTGGAAAAACTGCCCGTCTCCATCAGTATCGGGTTGTGGACGTTCTTTCTCACGTATCTGGTCTCGATTCCACTGGGCATTGCCAAGGCTGTGCGGGACGGCTCGCGTTTCGACACCGTGACGAGCACCCTCATTCTCGTCGGCTATGCCATTCCCGGTTTTGTGCTCGGCCTTGTGCTGATCGTTTTGTTTGGTGGCGGCAGTTTCTGGCAGTGGTTTCCGTTGCGTGGCCTCACGTCCGATAACTTCGACCAGCTTTCGCTGTTGGGCAAGATTGCCGATTACCTCTGGCACATCGTGCTGCCGGTTACGGCGATGGTGGTCGGCAATTTTGCCGTGATGACGATGCTCACCAAGAACAGCTTTCTGGAAGAAATCCGCAAGCAATACGTGCTCACCGCCCGCGCAAAGGGCTTGTCCGAACGGCGGATTCTGTACGGTCATGTATTCCGCAATGCCCTGATTCCGATCGTGACCGGGTTTCCCGCAGCGTTTCTCGGCGCCTTTTTTACCGGCAGCCTGTTGATCGAAACCATTTTCTCGCTCGACGGGCTGGGGTTGCTCTCGTATAACGCCGTCATCCAGCGCGACTACCCGGTCGTGCTCGGCACGCTGTACGTATTCACGCTGATCGGGTTGATCGGCAAGCTCTTGTCCGATCTGGCCTATGTGTGGGTTGATCCGCGCATCAATTTCCAGGCCGTGAATACATGAGTGAGCAGGCATCCCAAGTCACCGCCCCAGCACAATCCCTGGGCCCTTGGCGGCGGGTTTGGCAGCGATTCCGGCGACACCGGCGCGGTTATCTGAGCCTGTGGCTGTTTTCAATTCTGTTCGTGTTGAGCCTTGGGGCAGAATTGCTGGCGAACAACCGGCCCTTGCTGGTGCTTTATCAGCATCAACTCTATCTCCCTTTGATTCACGATTACCCGGAAACCACCTTCGGTGGTGATTTCGCGACCAACGCCGATTACACCGATCCCTACGTCATTGCCAAAATCCGTGAACACGGCTGGCTGCTGCGCGCGCCGATTCCGTTTTCCTACGACACCATCGATTACTACAATCCCGTCCCGAATCCCGCGCCACCCAATGCGCGGCACTGGCTCGGCACCGATGATCGGGGCCGCGATGTCGCCGCCCGGTTGATTTACGGATTCCGTTTGTCGGTGCTGTTCGGCTTTGCGCTCACGGCCATCGGCATGGTGATCGGGATGCTGGCGGGGGCGGTGCAGGGCTATCTCGGCGGCAAGGTCGATCTGTTCTTCCAGCGCTTCATCGAGGTGTGGGGTTCGCTGCCCGAACTGTACCTGCTGATTATTTTCGCCTCGATCTTCCAGCCATCGATCGGTTTGCTGCTGATTCTGCTCTCGCTGTTCGGCTGGATCGGCTTGTCGGATTATGTGCGCG
>NZ_JAQTTX010000089.1 GCF_028710545.1 Halothiobacillus sp.
CCTGGTTGAAAGACACCCTCGAAAAACTACCCACCTGGCCCAACAGCCGCATCGATGAACTGTTGCCCTTCAGGCAGAAAGCATAAACGACCCATGTTTTACAGGTGGAGCGGTTGGACGCTTACAGAGGAAGGGCGCATTCGTTCAAAACGTGCTGACTCCCCCTCTTTGAAAAGGAGCGGCACACTCGTTAAAAAAATTCTGACTCCCCCCTTTGAAAAAGGGGGGTTGGGGGGATTTGCCGGGTCATATCCCCAAAATCCGGCAGGCTTATTAATAAATTCAATTGCTCAAGTAATTGATTATATTGTGATTTTTTCAGCCCAACGTCCGGCCCTTCGCGGCCTGCTTGCGCAGGAAGTCGGGCACTTCATCGGCCGGCATGGGCCGTGCCAGGAAATAGCCCTGGATGGCGTCGCAGCCCATTTCGCGCAGCAGCCTCAACTGCTGCGCGTTCTCCACGCCTTCGGCCACGGTTTTGAGGCCTAGTTGGTGCGCCAGCGCCACGATGGAAGCGATGATCGCCCGATCGTCCGCGTCCTCGACCATGTCGCGCACAAAGCTGGTGTCGATCTTCAGAGTGCACTTCGGCATGCTCTTGAGCCGCGTTAACGAGGAATGTCCGGTGCCGAAGTCGTCGATCGACAGATCAATCCCCAGTCGATGCAGTTCCTGCAGGCTCGTCAGGACGCCATTGTCATGGGTCATGATGGCGGTTTCGGTGATCTCCAGCCCCAGCCAGCAGGGCTTCGCCCCGACCCTGGCGAATGCCCGCTCGACGACTTCGATGAAATCGCCGCGAGCCAGTTGGGCGCCGTCCACATTCACGTCCAATAAGATCTTGGGTTGACCGGCCTCCTGCCAGGCGCGGCATTGTCTTAGCCCCTCGTCGAGCACCCATTTGCCGATGTCGATCATGAGATGACTTTCCTGAGCGACCGGCAAGAAGAGGGCGGGCGAAATCAGGCCGCGCTGCGGATGTTGCCAACGAATCAGCGCCTCCAGGGCGTAAATGCGCCCTGAATCCAGTTCCATCTTCGGCTGGTAGAACAGGCGCAATTCGCCTGCGCTCAGGGCGTGGCGTAACTCGTTTTCGAGGCGCAGCCGTTCCGTGGCTTCACTGACCAGATCCTGGCTGCCATACCGCCAGGTTTGTCCGCCGGCCTGTTTGGCGGCATACATGGCGGCGTCAGCGCTGCTCAGCAGGGTCGTGGCATCCAGGCCGTCGCGGGGATAGAAGGCGATGCCGATGGAAGCGCCTACAAACACCGATTCACCCCCGAAACCCGGCAGGTCATTGGCTCGCCCCAGCGAAGCCACCAGTTTTTCTGCGACGGCGGACGCCGCGTTGACATCGCTTAAGTCTTCGAGAAGAACCACGAACTCGTCGCCGCCCTGGCGTGCCACCGTGTCTGCATCGCGCAGCTCGGCGCGGATGCGACTGGCCACCTCGATCAATAACAGATCGCCTGCTTCGTGACCGAGCGTGTCGTTGACCTTCTTGAAGCCATCCAGATCGATGAGCATGACCGCAAGCAAGGCGCCCTTGCGCTGCGCACGCAGGATCGCCTGCTCCATGCGGTCGCTGAGGAGGCGGCGGTTGGGCAGATCGGTCAGAGGATCGTAATGAGCCAGGTGGAACAGCCGCGACTCTTTATCCTTCATGTCCGAAATATCGCTGGATGCCCCGATGAAGCCCGTGGTGTTGCCTTTGTCGTCCAGAATCGCAGAAATCGACAGCCACTGCGGGTAGATCGAGCCGTCCTTGCGCCGGTTGTAGATCTCCCCCTGCCAGACGCCGTTTTTCCGCAGTTCACGCCACATCTGCGCGTAAAACTCCCGCGGCTGACGTCCGGAGGACAAGATGCGCGGATTTTGCCCCAGCACCTCCGCCTCGCTATAGCCGGTCAGTCGGGTAAAGGCCGGGTTGACGGCTTTGATGAGCCCTTGGCTATCGGTGATGGTGATCCCTTCGGCCGCGGCGCGTAACGCGGCGTCGGCCTCTCGCAGACGCTGCTCGTGAGCCCGACGTTCGCGGATGTCGCTGAACAGGGTGACCTCGGCGGTGATCTCGCCGGCATCGATAATCGGCGAGGCGACGACGTCCACCGGAATCAAGCTGCCATCGCGCGCACGAAAGACCACATCCTCGCTGCGGTACACATGGCCTTCGCGCGTCGCTGCTTCGATCAGACATATGCTGTGGTCATCCGGCTGCCCCTTGGCCGAGGCATGGAACAGGCGGTGGGCGTTGCGCCCCAGCAGCTCGTGGCGCTTATAACCCAAGATGTGACTGGCGGATGGGTTGGCGTAGGTGATGCGCCCGGCGTGATCGGTCACGTAAATCCCCTGATCGACGTGTTCGCTCAAGGCCAACAGGCGCTGGCGGGTACGGCGCTGACGCAGCGCAACCGACGCCAGCAGGCCGATGAGCAGGCTGGCGATGGCAAATGCGGTCAGCATGGCGAGCCATTGATCCCTATACCCAGAATCTGGCGCGTAGGCGAGCACATAGGCGTCCACCCTGCCGTCGCTGCCGCGTACCGGCAGCCCATTGGCCAGGTAGCAGGTACCACCGGCAATGCAGGCTTCGTGGGCGAAGGGCTCGCCGCGCTGAATCGCCCTGCGTACCGTGCCTATCGTGCCGAGCTGCCGCTCCAGGGTGGCAACAGACGCAGGCAGGGTTTCCTTTTGCTCACCGAACAGCGGGTTGTCCAGATTTTCGGTCACGTAGTCGGGCGACAGGCTGGTGCTGGCGTAAGACGACTTGAACAAGGTGCTCGCCCCGTCGCCCTCCATGTCCAGCGCCTTCGTCAGTTCCTTGCGGCGTATCATGAAACGGACGAGGTCATCCTTGCCGATCTCGCGCGCCAGCAGACGGCGGATGGCGGTGAACGACAGACTCACCTCCATCACCGCAATGACCTTGCCGTTGTCTATGACCGGATACATATAACGAAAGCCCGACATCAGCCGACCGATCTCGAAGCGGGTCGCCGGCGCCTTGCTCTGCACCACCCGCTGAATCAGCGGACGGATGCCGTTCAGATCGTCACCGCTTAGCTCCGGTGCGTGCATGCGCAGCAGCACATGCCCGTCTGCCGAGGTGAACTGCATCTGGCGCACCTGCTTGGCGCGCAGCGTTTTGTATAAGGGGTAAAGCCTGCGGTACAGCAGGCCGCGTGCGTTGGCATCGCCGCCCTCGATCCGGCGCAGCAGGCGCAGGTTCTCAGGGTCGTTGAGTATCCATTGCGACACGACATCGGCGAACTCCTGGTACCCGAGGTTGATGCCTCGATAGGCCGATTTCAACTGAGTCTGGCTCAACGCCAGGCGCTGGTCGGTGAGATGGGTAAAGTAGCCGTAGAGCAGCCCGCCGGTCAGCAGGATGGCGCCGAAGGCGATCAGCAGGATTCGACGCAGCAGGCGATCCATCAAAAGTCGCCTAGCCGTTTGAGATCTTGGCGAATGCCGTCGTAATCCGAGTCATGGGCGACGACGCAGCCGTTGCGCATGGGCGATCCCCAGCTTTTGCGTTCCTCCGGCGTGGCTTCGAGCAGCGCCTGGCGGATCGCGTTCATCTGCGCGGTCGTCAAAGTACGTTGGTTGGCCACCAAGGCAAAGCCAGGAAATGGACCGATCTGATCGATGACATGAATCCCCAGACTGGCATAGCGGCGTGCGATGCTCAGCTTGACGCCAGCCACATCGAAGCGACCTTGCAAAACGCCCAGAATGGCCTGTTTGTGACTGTCGGCAAAAAAGCTTTGGTTGCCGTCTCCGTTCAGGCGACGCCCCGCACGTTTGAGCATCAGCGAGACGGCGAAGGGGCCGCAGGTGGACTGCGCTTGAGTCAGGCCGATGCGCTTGTTTTCAACCGTCTGGGGGCTGTTCAGCCCATCCGGCGCGAAGCCGACCAACGCGCACTCATAGCTGGCGCGGCCGTTGCTTTCGAGGAAATGCACCAGCGGCGCCACCTGGGCGTCCTTGCGCCGCAGTTCCACGTAGGGCAGCGGCCCAAGAAAGGCCAGATCGAGCCGGTTTTTTTCCAGCGATTCAAGAATGCCTTGATACTCAGGGATGTACTGCCAGCGAAAATGCAGCCCAGTCTTGCGTTCCAGATACCCCAACATCGGCAGGAACTGCTCGCGCAGCGTGCGCTCGTCAACCATAGGCAAGGGCGCAAAGCGGAGCGACGCCGACGATGTCGCCGTTGTTGTTGTCGTTGTCGCCGCAGCCGCCGCATAAGCGGTCTTGCCCGCCAGCGGATTCAGTAGCAGCGCGGCTGTAACCAAAAATCCAAGCACACGAACAACGCGCGCCGTAACCGCTTGCCACCGCCGATTTGTCGAACTGCTCATCGTCTTTGCATCCTTGGCAATCTACCTTGGCAGGATTGCTTGGTAATCTTCGGCCTCAACGGAATGGGGCTGATTTTCCAAAAGTCCGACTGGCTGCCGGATGGTTTTAAAACATCAGCAAACAATCAGGTGAAAAAAATCATAGCAAAAAATCCATCTGCACTGTTTGGATGGATTTGCAGCCGACAGATCCAGTTGCTAAGCAGAGAAATGCCGCAAGCTGTGCCCCTCATGCTGTAATGGTTCAAGGATTGTGCCAAGGTGGTATGAGGTAACGGGCAGAATGTCGTGGAAAACAAATAGTGCGGGTTGCTCGTCCGGTGCGTGCAGAATGCGCTGAATCTGACGTTCAATGGCACGAAGCCCGAAAACGGGTGCCGTATCGCCCACGGTCTGATCGCTTGCGATCCGATAGGCCAGTTCGGTCGCGGCTGTGGTCATGTTCGGGGTATCGAGCAGGAAAGGTGCGCGAAATGGCCGGGATGAGGTTGCGGGATTACAGCCAGCCGCCTCGGCGTGTACCGCCCAGCCGTGGATTTCCTCGCGCGCCGCATCCATTCGGCTGTAGGCGAGCCCAAGTATGATACGCCGTATGATTGCCGATGACATGCCCTTCGGTCGGAACGCGCGCCACCAGTTCGGGGTGACGTGCTCCCAAACCCGCTAATGGGCAGCCATCTGCGGGTTTTTCTTTTTGCGCGCGCGTTTTGGCACCAACCCGCCATCAAAACGCGTTATCCTTCCGCGCTGTTTATTTTTTCCAAGCTTCCCTCGTGATTAATTCCTTATGATTCAACTTCAATCCGTCAGTCTGCGGCGCGGCACCCAGTTATTACTTGAAAACGCCAACCTGACGCTCCAGCCC
>NZ_JAQTTX010000044.1 GCF_028710545.1 Halothiobacillus sp.
CGGAGTAAAAACCGGGCAATGCTGCTTGGAAAGGTCGTCGTTTGTTGTGAAATTTGAGCTGGATTCGGCCACAGGCATGATTCAGTGGCTGAATTCATTGACAATGTCGGGTTATTCGAGCTGCCCTTCATTAGCACTACTGCCCTGCTTCCTCATCCAAGCCTCTGAGATAGGCCAATTTTTCGGCCAGTTTTTCTTCCAGACCCCGCGGCACCGGCTGATACCAGCCCGGCTCCGGCATACCTTCAGGCAGATATACCTCGCCGGCCGCATAGGCATTGGGTTCATCGTGGGCGTAGCGATAGTCATGGCCGTAACCCAATTCCTTCATCAGCTTGGTGGGTGCGTTGCGCAGATGAATCGGCACCTCTCGGCTCTTGTCACGTTTAACAAACGCCATTGCCTGATTGAAGGCGTTGTATCCGGCATTGCTTTTCGGCGCGATGGCAAGGTAGATGACCGCCTGCCCCAGCGCCAGTTCGCCCTCGGGTGAGCCGAGACGTTCATAGGTGGTGGCTGCATCGTTGGCGATTTGCAGGGCACGCGGGTCGGCCAAACCGATGTCTTCCCAAGCCATGCGCACAATACGTCGGGCCAGGTAGCGCGCATCAGCGCCGCCATCGAGCATCCGGCTCAGCCAATACAGTGCCGCATCGGGATGCGAGCCGCGCACGGATTTGTGCAGGGCGGAAATCTGATCGTAGAAGTGCTCGCCGCCCTTGTCGAACCGGCGTGTGCTTTGATTCAGCGCGTTATCGAGAAAAGCCGTGGTGATCTGAGTGCGCTTCGAGGTACTGGCGGCGGTGTTCAATTGCTCCAGCAGGTTGAGCAAGCGACGTGCATCGCCATCAGCCAGCCCAATCACCGCATCGATTGCTTCCGGATCGAACTGCAAATGCCCCAGCGCCTTGTCATGCGCCCGCGTGAACAACAGCCGCAATTCATCGTCCGACAAGGACTTGAGCACATAGACCTGCGCCCGGGAAAGCAAGGCGGAATTGACCTCGAACGAAGGGTTTTCGGTCGTCGCGCCGATCAGCGTGACCAGACCGGATTCCGCATAAGGCAACAGCGCATCCTGCTGCGCCTTGTTGAAGCGGTGAATCTCATCAATAAAGAGCAAGGTAGGATGACCCAGCGCGAGATTGCGCTCGGCTTCATCCATCGCCGCACGGATGTCTCTGACGCCGGAAAATACGGCAGAAAGGGCGATAAACGAGCTATCAAACGCCTTTGCCATCAGGCGGGCGAGCGTGGTTTTACCCACGCCGGGTGGCCCCCACAGAATCATGGAATGCGGTTTGCGGGCTTCGAACGCCAGCCGCAGCGGCTTGCCTTCACCCAACAGATGCGTCTGCCCGATCACCTCATCGGGCGTGTGCGGCCTTAGTGCCTCGGCCAGCGGCGGTGTGGGTTCGGTGTGGAAAAGATCAGACACGTGCGCAATTCTGAAGACAGGGTTTGAATAATATGACAACGTACTGGCTATGCATGATCTTCTCCAGATTATGCATATCTTTAACCGCGGATTTCATGATCACGCTCAAGCACCCAGCACCTTGGATTATTTGCAAACCCAAGATGCTTGTAATAGCCATTCGCCGCGGGCGCAGCGACCAAAATCAGTTTGCACCTCGGGCCTAATTGCGCCTGAGTGAGGCTTTGAAGTTTCTTTCCAACACCTTTTCCCTGATGTACTCGATGAACTGCCAAATCAGAAAGATAGCAAGCGTAGTGGAAATCAGTCATCGAACGCGCCACCCCGATCAGCTGATTGCCAATCCACGCCGTTACCATGAGATTGGCATTCATTACCATACCGGTCATACAGGCTAGATCATCAACAGGACGACGCTCACCAAGTGTTGATTCGTTAAGAAGTTCTATGAATTGATCAACCGATATCGGTGCATTGATTTTATAGACGACATTCACTGTAATCAGGCCTGCTTCCCTAACGGCTGTTCACCACATCCACGCCCTTGGGCGGGACGAACTGGAACAACGCTTCATCAACCTTCTGGTTGACCTCGCGCTGGCTGAACTGGACGGTGGTGCGGTTATCGAGCTTGTCGGTGAACACCATCGCCTTGATGCCCTTGGTATCCATGCCGATTTGCACCTGATTGAAGTCGCTCTTCGCGGAGCGATCCTTCAGGCTGTACCAGTCAAGGCCATCGTTCTTGCCGATACTGCTGACATCAAACGCTTCCTGCAATGGCTGGTTGCCGAGGAAAATGCCAATCGGCGCACCGCGATTGTCGGCCAGCGGGCTGCGCGTCACTTGGGCCAGATCGGGATCGTAAACCCACAACACGCCGTCGTTTGCGATCAGTTTCTGCACGTATGGCTTTTCATAAGCCCAGAAGAAACGGCCCGGACGCGCCAGCACGAAATGGCCGGATGAGGCGGGCTGCTTCTGCCCGCGCACGTTCACCTGCTGCTGGATAAAATCGGCCGAGAAGGTTTTCAGCGTGCGGACAAATTCGGTCAGAGGATGCACATCGGCGACGGCGGTCGACGCACCGAGTGGGTAGGTCTGCGTTTCGGCCGCCTGGGCCACTGAACCCGAGGCACAGATGGCCAGAACGAGGCCGACCAACCCATTTCTCAGCATAAGGTGGCTCAACTTAAAGGGGTGCGACATAAAACCTGCCTGAAAAAATTAAATCCGGGTTTTCAACCAAAAAACGATAGGATCTGAAAGAGGACTCAGGCACGAGGCGGTGGCGGGGCCAGCACTTCGCGCGAGCCATTCGCCTGCAACTGGCCGACAATGCCGTCGTTTTCCATTTCCTCGATCAGACGTGCGGCCCGGTTGTAACCAATCTTGAGCCGGCGCTGTACATAGGAGATGGAAGCCTTGCGGGTTTCCGTCACAATCGCAACGGCCTGATCATAATACTCATCAACCGCCTCACCCGAGGCGGATACCGGCTTCTCGCCCGGCAATACGATTGCCGCCGCGCTTTCCTCTGACAATACCGCATCGATGTAGTTCGGTTCACCCAGTGCTTTGAGCGCTTCGACCACGCGGTGCACTTCATCGTCGCTGACGAATGCGCCGTGGACCCGCATGGGCAGACCAGTGCCTGGGGGCAGATACAACATATCGCCATGGCCCAGCAGATTTTCTGCACCCATCTGGTCGAGAATGGTCCGTGAGTCGATTTTGGAGGAGACCTGAAATGAAATACGGGTCGGAATATTGGCTTTGATCAGGCCGGTGATCACATCCACCGAGGGACGCTGCGTGGCCAGAATCAGGTGAATGCCCGCCGCGCGTGCCTTCTGTGCTAGGCGGGCGATCAATTCTTCGACCTTCTTGCCGACCACCATCATCATATCGGCGAACTCATCGACCACGACGACGATATGCGGCAAGCGTTCGAGCTCCGGTGCGGGCAAATCGGGGTCGAACGCCTCGGCCGGATTGTGGAACGGATCACGCAGCGGCTCGCCTTTTTCAGCCGCTGCAGAAATTTTCTCATTGCAACCCGCAAGATTGCGCACACCCAGCGCAGACATGAGCTTGTAGCGCCGTTCCATTTCGCCCACGGCCCAACGCAGGGCATTGGCTGCTTCTTTCATATCCGTCACGACAGGGGCCAGCAAATGCGGAATCCCTTCATATACGGAAAGTTCAAGCATTTTCGGATCGATCAGGATCAGGCGAACGTCATCGGCGGTGGATTTGTACAGCAGGCTCAGGATCATCGCGTTCACACCGACCGATTTACCTGACCCGGTCGTACCGGCCACCAGCAGATGCGGCATACGCGCAAGATCCGCGGTAACAGAAGCGCCCGCAATATCCTTGCCCAAAGCCATGGTGAGCGGTGATCGACTGTCGCGATAAGATTTCGACTCGATCAGTTCCCGCAGTGCGATGATCTCGCGCACCTTGTTCGGAATCTCAAGACCCACGGTGGATTTGCCCGGAATCACCTCGACCACGCGTACGGAAACGATCGACAGGGCGCGTGCCAAGTCCTTAGCCAGATTGGATATCTGGCTGACCTTCACGCCAGCGGCTGGCTGCAATTCAAAACGGGTGATCACCGGGCCGGGCGTCGCGGCCACGACAGCCACCCGCACACCGAATTCTTCCAGGCGATCCTCGATCAAACGAGACATTGATTCGAGCATTTCCTCGCTGAAGCCCGACTGCCGTTGTGGCGCGAAATCGAGCAAATCCACGATGGGTTTACCGCCCGAAGTACCCAGCACAGGCTGCTGTTTAGCTGCCGCTTTGGCCGCGCGTGCGGGGATTGGTTTTGCCTCAGGAACAACAGGTGCGGGCGAGAATACGTCCAGAACTGGATCGACAGGTGTTGCTTCCTCTTGTTTTTTCTTACGTTTGCGTGCGAACGGCGCCACATAATCGGTCTGCACCGTGGGAATCGGTGACGACTCAGTCTGCTGATCCGATGTTTTACCGACACGATGAACCAAGCCCAATAGCGACTGAATTCCTGAATCCACCCAACGGCCGACCAGTTCGAACAACGCCAGCCACGACAAACCGGAAACGGCAGAAAACGCGATCATCACGAAGCCGAGCATCAATCCGGTTGCACCCAGCACGCCAAGATAACGAACCAAGCCCGCAGCCAGAACCTGCCCGACAACCCCGCCCGAAGAGCCGCTGGCAGCCAAACCGCCGGCGGTTTCCACTGTGGGTTGATGAATGGCAGCCAGCACACTGATGGCAAAAACCGTCAGCACGACACCGCTGATCTGAATCGCAAAGAAGACGTTGATGAGCCGGTCATCCGTACGCAGCCGCACGAACTGGCGCACGGCAAACACCAGCAACATCGGCGGCACGGCATAAGCGCCATACCCCAGCAGAAAACGCGAGAAATCCGCCAGCCAGGCACCGACCAATCCGGCCGCATTATGCACTGTCGATCCTTGTCCTGTGGTGGTAAAACCAGGATCGCTGGGCGAGTAGGTCCACAACGACAGGCCGTAATATCCAACAAGCAGAACCAACCCGAGCAAGACCATGTCGGCCATCATTCTGCGGGGCTGAAACAACACCGTATTTTTCGCTGTATTCATTAAAAACCAGATTTAGTTTCAGTTAATTAGAGCTAATAGCTCAAACTTTGGTTTAAAGATGTCGGCAGTATAACGGATTAAGACGAGCGGCAAAAACCGACCGGAAACTGTGATTTCGACGTGTTCCCGACCAAACAGACAGCAACCACCGTTTGGGGAAGGGTATCCAGGTGAAGTGGGTTATTTGACAATCCGAAGCCGGGAAGTCTTGCCCTTTTTGCCACTCGAGCGAGGTGGGGTCGGATCATCATCGGGCGGACCATCCCCTTCATCCACAGAATCGGCATCCGATGATCTGTTATTCGACACACGATGCAATGCCTGAACCTTGCCCGTATCGGCAAGACTGAGCTTGGGCACGTTGTCCTGGGCGTCATCATCATCCATGAATTCCTCATCCGGCTCCGGCGGGAACTGCGCCCCACTGCCGGAATCCCGATCATAAATACCGATGACAGCACGCATCGGCACAAAAATCGATTCCGCCCTGCCGCCAAAGCGCGCCTCAAAGGCAATGGCCGCACGATCCATCGTGAAGTAACGCACGGCGCTCGGGCTGATATTCAGGTGAATCTGCCCTTCTTCGACATGCGCTTGAGGCACCTGCACCCGCGACACCGTGGCATCGACCACGATGATGGGCACATGCCCCTGATCGACCGTCCAGTCGTACAGGGCGCGGATCAGATAAGGGCGTTTGGAAAGCATCGGCAAACCTTAGTAGCGGTCGCGCATTTCGCGTTCGACTTCGGTCAGACTCATCTGGAAGGTGGGTCGGTCGAACATGCGCTTCATGTAATCGAGCACGGGTTTGGCGCTCGGGCCGGACAATTCGACGCCGTAGACGGGTAAACGCCACAGTAACGCGGACAGGGTCACATCGGTCAGGCTGTACTCATCGCTCATGAAAAACGGCTGGTGACCAAACGCAGGTGCCAGGGCCAGCAGACCTTCGCGCAGGGTTTTGCGGGCACGGGAAACAGTTTTCTCGCCGCGTTCGAACTCGGGCAGCAGGCCGTACCAGTCACGTTCGATGCTGTAGAGCGCGGTGCGCACCTTGGCGCGGCTGACCGGATCGACCGGCATCAAAGGAGGATGCGGGAAACGCTCATCGAGGTATTCCATGATCACGCGCGCATTGGTGACGACAAGGTCACGATCCGCCAGCACGGGCACGGTGCCTTCCGGGCTCAAATCGTGAAAGTCTTCGGGTATTTCACCGACAGAAATATCGATGATATCGGCCGTGAGTTCTTTTTCCGCCAAAACGATACGGGTACGGTGGCAATCCGGGCTTTCCGGATTGGTAAACAAGGTCATGACCGAACGACGATTGACACTCGCCATATGGCGTCTCCTAAAGATTCAAGCGAAATAGATGCAACATGATAGCAAATCGCGCAGATTTAATGGGCAACTGTAGCCGGTCGTCGAGATTTTCCCTGACAGAACGCATGCGCACCGAATTCTATCTTGCGCACCCCGATCCCGGTAACGGCTGCATCGACTTGTCAGAATGCCGGTTGGGCAATCCGGCAGTCATGAGCTGAGAGCAAATCGTCGAACTCGGGGCTGCTTAGAAAACCAAGTTCTTCGGCGCGGGCCGGAGCAATCGGGTCATCCGGGCTAACATTTGCGAAATGGCCGGGATGACACATGATCACCGTGTTTTCTGGCGCCGCGCTCAGCCATTCACCCATCAGATGAGCATAGCCGTTTTGTGATTGGTCGAAACCATAAACCCCGGCGAACGCTGCATTGGTCTTCAGCCCCTGACGCTGCGCTAGCTGCCGCAATGTTTCTGCGCCCAAATGCGCGATCATCCAACCCTTTATGGCCGGTTTGGGTGCCATGATCGGTGCTGTGATGCGCACCCACGGCCGGGCGGCCTCCTCCGCCAGCAAGTCGAGCAGACAATCACGCACCACAGGCAGCTGATGCACGTGCTGATGACCATCCACATAATCCGGCACCCGCCCCAATGCCTGGGTGAAGCGATCCCACTGGGTTCTCAGGCTATCGCGGATGTGATCGCGCGGCAGAAGCCCGGCATAGGCACCGGTTATCAATACAGGCAATGACTGATGCCAAGCGCCGCCGAATCCTTGCGACAGATTCAGGTGCAGCCCCACCTGAACGCCGCCTGCCCCTATTGGAACTTGATCCAGTGCTTTGGCCGAATCGAACCAGCGCGGCAATTGAGTCAGACAGCCGAATCCGCTCAAGCGTCCGCATTCGGCCAGTTCGAGAATGCCCGCATCGACGGCAGGTGACAGGCCAAAATCATCGGCAATCAGGACAATGGAACGCAAAGGATTCTCCACAGACAAAACCGCACGTCATTGTAAACAGATCACGGCAACCGATTGAACATTCAGCGACGAA
The DNA here is from genome assembly GCF_028710545.1 of Halothiobacillus sp. Classification (GTDB taxonomy): domain Bacteria; phylum Pseudomonadota; class Gammaproteobacteria; order Halothiobacillales; family Halothiobacillaceae; genus Halothiobacillus. The sequence continues at coordinate 7,453 of NZ_JAQTTX010000044.1, forward strand.
TGTTGGCTGTTTCGGTACCATGCCAACTCGATTCCATTCGTTTGAGTTACATTGCCGATGACCACGCCCGCTGCACCCCACTGGACCGCCCGCCTCGCTCGCTTCGGCCAGTGGCTACTTGAACATCCTGTGTGGCTGTTTGCTCTTTTTGCCTTGTGGTTGGCGGCGACCATTGGTTTACGCCCGTTGTTCGTACCGGATGAAGGCCGTTATGTGGGCGTTGCCCTGTCGATGCTGCATACCGGCGACTGGTTAGTGCCGAAGCTCGATGGGCTGCCCTTTTTCCACAAGCCCCCCTTGTTCTACTGGATCACGGCCACGTCGCTGGCTGTTTTCGGCACGCACGAATGGGCGGCCAGAGCAGCGCCATTTCTGGCGGGCATGGCGTCGGCGATCACCCTGTTCTGGTTTTTGAACCAGTACGCCAGCCGCCGTGCGGCCGGTTTGAGTGTACTGCTGCTGGGCAGCTTTCCGTTGTTTTTCGATGCGGCGCAATTTGCGAGCATGGATATGCTGGTCGGCTCATTGATTGCCATCACCATCCTGCTGCTGGCCCATGTAAGCCAGCAATTGCAGGCAGGCCGGAATGCCAAATGGGTGCTGGTGCTTGCCTACGCCACGGCGGGACTCGGCATGATGACCAAGGGCATGATCGGTTTTGTCCTGCCCGGCATGGTCATAACCTTCTGGCTCCTGTGGAACCGCCGATTCACCCATCTCTACAAGCTGATTTCCCCGCTTGGTCTGGTGGTGTTCCTGGCGATTGTTGCCCCATGGTTTGCGCTGATGGAACTCAAGTTCCCGGGCTTTTTGCACTACACCTTCATCTATCAGCAGTTTGATCGCTACCTCGACAGTAGTTTCAACAATCCGCAGCCGATTTACTTCTACGTTATGGTACTGTTCGGCGGCCTGATTCCCTGGGCGGTCGGTCTGTTCTGGCTGGCCTCTTTCCCGAAAAATCGTCAGCTCATGTCGTTGAAGCGCACCAATCATCTGCTGAGTCTTGGGGTGATCTGGCTCGGCAGCATCCTGCTGTTCTTCTCGATCCCGACCTCAAAACTGATCGGGTATATTTTGCCGACGGTGCCGAGTCTTGCCCTGCTGCTGGCTCTGGCATTCGACAAGGCGCTCACCCACACCGCGAATGAACCGGCCGAGCAGCGCCGTTGGCAGGGGCGTATCGCGTCCATGGCGCTGGTCGGCGCGCTGTTGGGTGTGATGAGCGTTATCATTTTCGCCGTGATCGATCACAAATCGCATAAGGAAATAACCCTGGCGGTGCGCGACCGCATCGCACCCGATGCCGACGTGGTGTTCTACAATTATTACTATTTCAGCGTGCCGTTTTATCTGGATCGCACCCAGCCAGCCCTGGTAACGGGGCCGTGGGATGACCCGAATAATTTCAGATCCGATGGTGCCAATACCGAGCTGTACACGTCAGCGAAGTTCGATCCCGAAGCCGCCAAGCGCATTTTGATTTCCACGGATCAACTTGGCGCCATGGCGACCGAGGCCGAGCAAGGAAAACGCGCACCGGTATGGGTGTTCGTTCAGCGGGATGATGCACAAAAGGCACCGTTGTTTGCAGATCAGCAACCGGTGACGCAAGACAAACGCGCGGCGATTTACTGCTTTGGCTGCACGGCAAACGCCCAGAATCGACTGGACAAGTAGGTCGCTACCGCCACAATGGCGATCACGATGAACAGTGCGACGGTGTACGGCAAGGGCGTCCAGGCTAAAAGGGCCGCATAGAGCAATTCGTTACCGATGAATCCGGTCACCGCCACCAAGGCGAACCGGGGCAGCGCCCGGCGGATCGGATGCGGTTCATCCGCCTTGAAACTGCCGTGACGATGGCCGAAAAAACTCACCCAGAACGCCACGAAGAACCCCGCCGGGTTGGCAAGCAGCGCAGGAATCGACCACTGGCTGACCAATGCCCAGACCACGGCCAGATGCACAGCCGCCGCCGCCACGCCAACCGCAGCGAAGATCACCAGCGATTGCAGACGAACCCAGACAGCCAGCCCTGAAGCCCACAGCGCGCGGACTCTCGAACCCTCAGCCATGTTTGCTATCGGATTCGGTTGAACTCGGCAGGGGCGTGGATGTTTTTGCTTGAGCAAACGGGCTGTTATCGATCTGTTCGTCGACGATATAGCGCGGGCGCTGCTTGACTTCGTCGTACACCCGCCCCAGATACTCCCCAAGAATCCCGATGGAGATCAACTGGATGCCACCGAACAGCATCAATCCGGCGACGATGGTCGTCCAACCGGCGACAGGGCGTTGATCGATGAAATAAGCCAGCGTGACGTAGCCGCCGTAGATCAGTGCCAGCAAAGCGAGAATCAGGCCGAATACACTCCACAACCGCAAAGGCACATTGGAGAAGGCCGTCAGCCCGGTCAAAGCCAGATTCAGCAACCGCCGGCCCGAAAAATGACTTTTGCCGTGCAGCCGCGGTTCGGGCGTATACGGCAGGGCCTGTGTGCGAAAGCCGACCCACGCGTACAACCCCTTCATGAACCGGTTACGCTCGGGCAGAGCGCGCAGGGCAGCGACCACCTTGGCATCGAGCAGCCGAAAATCGCCTGCATCTTCCGGCACCTGAACGGACGAACCGAAATTGATCAACCAGTACAACAGCCCAGAACCCCAGCGCTTCCAGAACGGTTCGTCGTCCCGGTTTTCCCGCACGAAATAGACCATCTGCGCACCCTCGCGCCAGGCGGCCAGCATTTGCGGCATCAACGCGACCGGGTGTTGCAGATCCGCGTCCAGCATGAAGCAGACATCGCCCCGTACCCGATCAAGCCCCGCGCTCAACGCCGCTTCCTTGCCGAAATTGCGCGAGAAATGCAGCACAACCAAACCCGGCTTATCGGCATATTCGGCCAACACCTCACGCGTCCGATCTCGACTGCCATCGTCGACCACGATGATTTCCCAGTGATCGGACAACGCGCTCAACTGCATGCTCAATTGGGTCAGCAGGTTCGGCAGGTTGTCCGCTTCATTGAAAGCAGGCACCACACAGGAAATACGCACGGAACGATCATTCATTCTTCTTCAACCGGAACGAAACAAAGCGCAAGAATACACTTAACCGATCAAGGTCAGCCAACACCCGCAATGCAAACGTAGTGAATACAGGGGCAGATGTAAGCCAGAAAGTGCCGGAGAAAGTAGTTCAAGGAGTGTATTAATGGCGGATCGATCCGCACAGGAGCTACACTCAAAGGATCAACGCAACCGAGGAGCAACATCATCATGCGTGAACATTACGGTCGCGAACCCGATATCGATCGCAAAAGCCTGGTCATCTGGATGCCTGTCAGCCTCATCGTGGCAGGATTGCTGATCTGGCTGGGTTTAAGCCTGCCGCCTGTGGGCATTTCAAGCAGTGTGCAAGGCATCCCGGCCTCGCCCGAGATCGGCGCCATGGGTTTTACTTATCTTCTGACGTGGGCCGCTTTCGCCTATGGGGTATCCATTTCGACACCGCACAACACGATGACACGCGGCTTGTTGGTTTTGTCACTGATTTCTCCGATCGTCGCCGTTTTGGCGCTCAGTTACGGCATGATCATAGTTGCGCTGCTGCTTGCCATCGCATGGCTTGCGCTGCTCATAACCGCGGCTCTGCGTCTGGCCAAGCAAGAGCCACTGGCCGGACTGATGTTCCTGCCGCTGATTGGCAGCGCAGTTGCCAGCGTACTGCTGCCACTGACTTACTGGTTCATCGGCTAGGGAACCTCTGATTGATATAAGTAGCAAACCTACTAATTTAACCCATAGAGTGCACTCTTACTTAATCGGCATTTTTGCTAAACTGCCCAACAAATTCCACCGACTACACCTCAAGCAAGAGTGACACATGATTACCAAACCGATTGATATCATTCAGGCGTTTGCCGATGGCGTAAACGAAGGCAGTGCTGACAAGCTGATCAGTCTGTATGACGAAAAAGCTGTGCTGATCCCCACCTTCTCCGCCCGCACGCGCAAGACCCCGGCGCAAATTCGCGATTACTTTGAAACGCTCGCGCAAAAGCCGGGACTCGGTTTGGGTCTGCACGACAAAACGGTAAACATCATCCATGTACAGGATGAAGTGTATGCTTTAAGTGGTTTGTATTTATGGCGCTTTTCAGTGGATGACGAAATACTGAATTTCGAGGCACGCTTCAGCTATATCGTGGATTTGAAGCTTCAAAACCCGATTCTGCAACATCACTCGTCGCAGATTCCCCGCACGCTGTAACGCGCGCGCGTCAGGCTTCTTCTTTCGCGGCCCGTTCGCGTCGGGCGGCCTTCGGGTCAGCCAGCAAGGGCCGATAGATTTCAACCCGATCACGCGGCTGCAATCGCTGATTCAGCGCGACCAGTCGCGAGAAAATCCCGATTTTCTGTTTTTTAAGATCGATTTCCGGAAAACGCTCCAGAATGCCGCTGGCCTCAATCGCCGTCTGGGCGGTCGCATCGTCCGGTACATTTACCTTTAAAATCACTTGCTGATCGGGTTTCGCATACGCGACTTCAACCCACATCGAACCTGTTGTGCCGGGCTCGGCTTGCGTCATGATGCCTCACCTTTTTCGATTTTATCGCCGTAGACCGCCACCGCACGGTGCTGAAACGCGTTAATCAGGTTGCGAACGATTTCACGGAATACTGGACCGATCGCCATGTCCAGCAGTTTGCTTGAGAACTCGAACGACATGTTCAGTCGCACCACCGAGCCGCCATCGGGCAGATCGCGGAACGACCAGAATCCATCCAGAGATTTGAAGGGGCCATTGAGCAGGCTCACGATTATTGTCTTGCCGGGTTCATTCTGATTGCGGGTGGTGAATACCTTGCGCAAGGCGCCGACCTTGAGCGTGATGCTGGCATCCATCTCATTGCCCTGAACCCGCAACACCCGCGATGCATCGCACCATGGCAGGAACTCGGGATAGGCCGCCACGTCGTTGACTAGGTGATACATCTGGGCAGCGCTGTAGGGTACTTGAATTTGTCGGGTGATATTTGTCATAAAGGCAGTCGATCTGCTCCGGCTTGAATGATCGCAAGAAGTTCGAAGTGAAGAAATCGTCGTCAACGGCAGTTCCGGGCACGAAATGATACTGCAAAAAACCCTCTCCCGCCGCATCGTTCACCGTGGGAAAACACCCAAATTCGTGCAGCAAAGGGGGAAGTCTGCGAAACTGGCACCTTATCTGAACTGGAAATACGCGCATGTCGAAATCCAAGAAGTCCGCTGGTGAATCCACCATCGCACTCAATAAAAAAGCGAAATTCGATTACTTTCTCAACGACCGATTCGAAGCGGGTATCGCGCTCGAAGGCTGGGAAGTCAAATCCCTGCGCGAAGGCAAAGTGCAGCTGACCGATGCCCACATTCTGCTGAAAAATGGCGAAGCGTTCATGATCGGCGGGCAGATCAACCCGCTGATACAGGCCTCTTCCCACGTTCGCCCGGACAATACCCGGATTCGCAAATTACTACTGCACAAACGGGAAATCGCCCAGCTCATCGGCGCGGTGGAGCGCAAGGGCTTCACCGTGGTGCCCACCGCCATGTACTGGAAAAATGGCCGGGCAAAGCTCGAAATCGCGCTCGCACAAGGCAAGAAGGAACACGACAAACGCGCCACGCTCAAGGATCGGGACTGGGAGCGCGACAAGCAGCGCATTATGCGTACCAGCAGTTGAGCCATCATGCCCGACCGCATCACCGCCGAAATCAATCCCGCCGCTAGACGGTTTTCCTGCGCCGAGAACGCTTGGCGCGCCCATGAATCTGAACTGCGGCATTACATTGCCAAGCAAGTCAGTGATCGGCATCTGGCAGACGATTTGATTCAGGAAGCCTTTCTGCGCGCCATGGTTCAGGGCGCCAAATTTTGCACGCTGGATGATCCCCGAGCCTGGCTGTTCCAGGTGTGCCGCAACCTCTTGGTCGATCACTGGCGCAAACACCGCCATCTGGATCCGTTGCCCGACGATTTCGAATCGACGCATACCAAGGAAACACTACCGGATGAACCACTGGACGACCTGCTCGACTGCATCGAACCGAACCTGCAGCATTTGTCTGCAAGCGATCAGAGCATTATCCGGGCCTGCGATCTGAACCATCAGACCGTTCAGCGCTACGCCGATGAGCAGGGACTGACACTCACCGCCGCCAAATCACGCCTGTTGCGTGCCCGCGCCCGTTTGCGTGAATCGATGGTAGCCCGTTGCGGCGTCCAATTCGATGAAAAACAAGCCATCTGTTGCCGCAGTGATTCCTCCTGCGCCTAAGTTCAAAAAATTAAGCATCCTTTTCGCTCAGTGGATTCAACTCGTAAGACGCTCCCCCTTTGTAAGTAGTAAATGAGGAGGAAAAGGATCAAGTGGCGCGTCAAATTCGCCGATGAAATTCATCTTTTTGTCACTTGGCTTCTGTAGCCTCTGCTTCATTCGTAAAACCGGATGAATAACCATGACGCGCACCACGCTGCACGAACACCCCGAAGCGCTTTTCGCCGCCCTGAGCGATGAAACGCGCCTTCGCATCCTGATGCTGCTCGAATCCGAACGCAGACTCTGTGTGTGCCACCTGCAAAGCCTGCTCGACAAACCACAATCGACCATTTCGCGCCATATCGGCACGTTGAAGGAACAAGATCTCTTGTCGCAAACGCAAAAGGGTACATCGAATCTGTATGCGCTCAATCAGCAAATTCCCTTATGGGTTCGTGAGATTTTGCGCCTGTCGCGCATTAGCTGGTCGCTTAGCAATGAAGGCTTCAGGATGCTCAAACAGGCCCGAGCGCTGTATCAAGAGAACATCGAACTGTTGCAAGACGCGAACCAAACCGACGAGAAAGCCGACCAAAAAACAGGTGAAGCAGCAACGCCCTCGAACAAAGTCTTCAATGTGCTGTTCTTGTGCGTATCCAACAGCGCGCGCTCGATCATGGCCGAAGCACTGCTCAACCGTTGGAGCAACGGCCGCTTCCGCGCCTTTTCTGCCGGTCAGAAGAAGGATTCCAGCGTCAACCCCAACACATTAAAAGCGCTCAAAATGCTTCAATTGCCTACCGAGCAAGCCGCGTCCAAGCACTGGTCGATATTTTTAGAACCGGATGCGCCCAAAATGGATCTGGTGATCACTGTCTGCGACACCCTGTTGAACGAAGCCTGCCCCGCCTGGCCCGGTCGGCCGATCACCGCGCATTGGGGCGTGCCCGATCCGGTGCGCTTGATGGCCGATCATCCCGAACGCGATGCGGTGTCGTTCTTTATCGAAGCCGGCCGCCTACTTGAAACGCGGGTGAAGTTGCTGACCCAACTCCCCGACTACGCCATCGAAAAAATTCGCGCCCGCGATGAACTATCCGCTATTGGTTTAATGAGTGAGTAAATAATGACCATTCGAGTTGCAATCAACGGCTACGGCCGCATGGGACGCCTGGCACTGCGAGCGATGTTTGACCGCCCCGAACTGGGTCTGACTGTGGTGCACATCAACGAAATTGCCGCGGATGCCGCCTGCATGGCGCATCTGACCGAGTTCGATTCCGTGCACGGTCGCTGGCCGCAGGCCATTTCTGCCGATGAAAACAGCATCACGATCAATGGCCAGCGCATCGGCTACACGATGCACAAAACCATCGATCAGCTCGATTGGCGCGCCATCGGTGTGGATCTCGTCATTGAATCGACCGGCAAATGGCGCAGCTTCGAGCAAATCAACACACACGTAACGCAAGGCGCGCCGCGCGTGGTGGTTGCCGCGCCGGTCAAGCACCCGGAGGTGTTGAATGTGGTGATGGGGGTGAACGATCACCGGTTCGATGCCAACAAACACGCCATCGTGACGGCAGCATCCTGCACCACCAACTGCCTCGCGCCGGTCGTTAAAGTTTTGCATGAGGGGCTGGGCATCGTGCGCGGTACCATGACGACAATGCACGATTTGACCAACACTCAAGTCGTTGTCGATAAAGGCGATAAGGACTGGCGCCGCGCGCGTGCCTCGAGCATGTCGCTCTCGCCCACCACCACGGGTTCGGCCAAGGCCATCGGTGAGATTTTCCCCGAATTGAACGGCCAGTTGAACGGTCTGGCCGTGCGGGTGCCGCTGCTCAATGCCTCGCTCACCGATTTTGTCTTCACGCCATCGCGCGCCACCACTGTCGAAGAAGTCAACGCCCTGCTCAAGGCGGGCAGCGACGCCATGCCGGAGATTCTGGGCTTTGAGACCCGCCCATTGGTATCCATAGATTTCGTCAACGACGCCCGCTCTTCGATTGTCGATGCGCCCTCCACGATGGTGATCGACGAGCACATGGTCAAGGTGCTGGCCTGGTACGACAACGAATGGGGCTATGCCAACCGCATGGCAGAACTCGCATCCAAGGTTGGCCCGGCCTGACCCTCACCCATCCGCCACGAGACGCCACATGACTGCTGCCCTGCGCAACTACCTCATCATCACCGGCAACTACTGGGCGTTCACCATCACCGATGGCGCGATCCGCATGTTGGTGGTGTTGCACTTCTATCAGATGGGGTATTCGCCGTTCGCCATTGCGATGCTGTTCATTTTTTATGAAGTGTTCGGCATCGTGACGAACTTTGTCGGCGGCTGGCTCGGCGCGCGTATCGGGCTCAACCGAACCATGCAGGTCGGCACGGCCATGCAGATTGTCGCCCTACTGATGTTGACCGCACCCAACCCCATGCTCACCGTGGTGTATGTGATGGCGGCGCAGGCGCTTTCAGGTATCGCCAAGGATTTGAACAAGATGTCGGCCAAAGCCGGGGTCAAGCTCGTCGCCGGCGCGTCGGACGAGCAGTTGTTCAAATGGGTCGCCTGGATCACCGGCTCGAAAAATGCGCTCAAAGGCATTGGCTTTTTCGTCGGCGCCGCGCTGTTGGCACTGATCGGCTTTCAGGGTGCCAATTTCGCACTCGCCGGGCTGCTGGTGCTGGGGTTAATCGCCACCTTCACCTTGCCATCCGGCCTGGGTGCCATGAAGGAAAAGGCCAAATTCAGCGCCTTGTTTTCGCAGGATGCAGCCATCAACTGGCTGGCCGCCGCACGGATTTTTCTGTTCGGTGCGCGGGATGTGTGGTTTGTCGTCGCCCTGCCCGTCTATTTGGTTTCCATCGGCTGGGATTTTGAATGGGTGGGCGCATACCTCGCCTTGTGGGTAGTGGGCTACGGCATCGTCCAGGCCAGCGCCCCGCGCTTATTGCGTGGGCAGAAAAAACCCGTCGGCGCCGAAACCGCCCTGCTCTGGAGCCTGATCCTCGTCGGCACGCCCTTGCTGATCTGGATCGGCTTTCAGTTCAACCTGCCGCCCGGCTGGTTGATTACGATTGGTCTTGGCGTATTCGGTGCCGTATTTGCCATCAACTCGGCGGTGCATTCGTACCTGATTCTCAACTATTCCTCGCGCGATAAAGCCTCGATGAATGTCGGCTTTTACTACGCCGCCAACGCCGGCGGACGCTTGCTCGGCACGGTGCTATCCGGCTACGCCTATCAAACCATCGGCATTGAAGGCTGCCTGCTGATCTCCACCGGGTTCATTGCCTTGGCTGCGGTGTTTACCTATCAAATGAGCCGGAGTTTGACGGCAAAAACGGCTCAGTGAGCCCTTTTCCACTCAAAGATTGACACTTGAAGCGACACAGTAAGGCAGCTCGAACAAACTTTCGAGCTGCCTTAATATCATTTACATCATAGGTATTTTTCTATATCTAGAATAGAAAATATCGACTGTTATTGATGATATAGACTCGGCATTATGCATTCCACGCGTAAGCCGCTGGGGCATTTCGCGGATAACAGACCCCTTTCTGGAGGAACTCATGGCAGTTAAAAAGTACAACGCTGGTGTTAAAGAATACCGGCAAACCTATTGGATGCCCGAATACACCCCACTGGATACCGATATCCTGGCGTGCTTCAAGATCACCCCACAACCGGGTATTGACCGTGAAGAAGTGGCAGCTGCGGTAGCGGCAGAATCATCAACCGGCACCTGGACCACCGTGTGGACCGACCTTTTGACCGACCTTGACTACTACAAGGGCCGTGCGTACCACATCGAAGACGTACCGGGCGACGACACCTGCTTCTACGCATTCGTTGCCTACCCTATCGACCTCTTTGAAGAGGGTTCGATGGTGAACGTATTGACCTCATTGGTTGGTAACGTATTCGGCTTCAAGGCACTGCGTGCTCTGCGTCTGGAAGATGTTCGCTTCCCGATCGCCTATGTCAAGACCTGCGGCGGCCCACCAAACGGCATTCAGGTCGAGCGCGACAAAATGAACAAGTATGGCCGTCCAATGCTGGGCTGCACCATCAAGCCTAAACTGGGCTTGTCCGCCAAGAATTATGGCCGTGCCGTATACGAAGTGCTTCGCGGTGGTCTGGACTTCGCAAAAGACGACGAGAACGTCAACAGCCAACCATTCATGCGCTGGCGTGATCGCTTCGACTTCGTGATGGAAGGCATCCTGAAGGCTGAAGCTGAAACGGGCGAACGCAAGGGTTCTTACCTGAACGTGACCGCACCGACACCGGAAGAAATGTACAAGCGTGCGGAATATGCCAAAGAAATCGGCGCGCCGATCATCATGCACGACTACCTGACCGGCGGTTTGACCGCGAACACAGGTCTGGCGAACTGGTGCCGTGATAATGGCATGCTGCTGCACATCCACCGCGCGATGCATGCCGTGCTCGACCGTAACCCGCACCACGGCATCCACTTCCGCGTGCTGACCAAGGTTCTGCGTCTGTCTGGTGGTGACCACCTGCACTCCGGTACCGTTGTCGGTAAGTTGGAAGGCGACCGTGAAGCCACGCTGGGCTGGATCGATCTCATGCGCGACGGCTTCATTAAGGAAGATCGTTCACGCGGTATTTTCTTCGATCAGGACTGGGGCTCAATGCCAGGCGTATTCCCGGTTGCATCGGGCGGCATTCACGTATGGCACATGCCGGCGCTCGTGAACATCTTCGGTGACGATTCTGTTCTGCAGTTCGGTGGCGGCACATTGGGTCACCCATGGGGCAACGCTGCTGGCGCGGCTGCAAACCGTGTTGCGCTGGAAGCTTGTGTTGAAGCGCGTAACGAAGGCGTTCAGATCGAGAAAGAAGGCAAGGCCGTTCTGGAGAAAGCTGCCAAGAGCAGCCCGGAACTGAAGATCGCCATGGAAACATGGAAAGAGATCAAGTTTGAATTCGACACCGTCGACAAACTGGACGTTGCCCACAAGTAATGCCATTGCCTGGGTTGGCTTGCACCAACCCAGGTTAGCCACAAATTTCAGGAGTTATTTCCATGAGCGAAATGCAAGACTACAAATCACGTTTGAGCGATCCGGCCAGCCGCAAGTTCGAGACCTTTTCTTACTTGCCCGCGATGAGCGAAGACGAAATCAAAAAACAGGTTCAATACATTGTTGATCAAGGCTGGAACCCGGCGATTGAACACACTGAGCCTGAGCACCTGATGGACTCTTACTGGTACATGTGGAAGCTGCCGATGTTCGGCGAGACCGATGTCGACAAAATCCTCGCCGAAGCGAAAGCTTGCCACAATGCTAACCCGGACAACCACGTTCGTCTGATCGGCTACAACAACTTCACGCAAAGCCAGGGTGCTTCAATGGTGATTTACCGCGGCAAGACCGTGTAATTAGCCAGAGAAGAAAATAATTCAAGCAATTGAATTGGCCCGCCCTCCGGGGCGGGACTTCCGGGAAAATCTTCCTGAACCACTTTTTCTGAACTGTCTGTATAGGGCATGGATAACAGGATCCATTGTTCCCGGGCAACCGTCATCCCCAATACCGACCCTTCAGCAAAAGTGATTCCGCAAACCAACAGGAGAGCCGTCATGTCTGATCTTATGGACCAATACCGTGTGCAAAAGCAGCCCTACTACCGCCCCGTAGCGGACGAAGTAGAACTGTATGAAGCCGCCTACTCCGTGCGGATGCCCATGATGCTCAAGGGCCCGACGGGTTGCGGTAAAACCCGCTTCGTGGAGTACATGGCCTACAAATTGGGCAAGCCACTGATCACCGTGGCCTGCAACGAAGACATGACCGCGTCCGATCTGGTTGGCCGCTTCCTGCTCGATGCACAAGGCACCCGTTGGCAGGATGGCCCACTGGCCATCGCCGCCCGGCATGGCGCCATCTGCTATCTGGACGAGGTGGTCGAAGCACGTCAGGACACCACGGTCGTCATCCACCCGCTCACCGATGCGCGGCGTGAACTGCCGTTGGAAAAGAAAGGCGAATTGATCCACGCCCACCCGGACTTCCAGCTGGTCATTTCCTACAACCCCGGCTACCAGTCTCTGATGAAGGATCTGAAGCAGTCCACCAAACAACGTTTTGGCGCGCTGGATTTCAACTATCCCGAACACGCGACCGAAACCGAAATCGTGGCCCACGAAGGCAATGTTCCTGCTGAAGTGGCAGACAAGCTCGTATCGATCGCAGAACGTGCGCGCAACCTCAAGGGTCATGGTCTGGACGAAGGCATTTCAACCCGGATGCTGATCTACGCGGCGTCATTGATTTCGAAGAATGTCGACCCGGCCTCGGCCTGCCGTGTTGCCTTGGTGCGTCCGATTACCGATGACCCGGATATGCGTGATGCGCTGGATGCGGCGGTATCGACCTACTTCTAATCAAGAAGAATTCGTTCCCTCGGATATCGCTTTACACCTATCCGATACCCAAATCCCGGTTTACGGCGGTGCGGGTCCCTGCCAGTCAGACTGGCCCCGCCTAGCCTCTTTGGAGGAGCATCATGTCCATTCAACTGGATGAGTACGAGGAAGAACTCGGCGCACTTTCCGAGCATTCCCGCGAAATTCTGCAAGCCTCATGGCAGGAAGCGTCACGCGTATTCAGCCCGCGCGGGTTGGATATGTATCTTGGCGGCGCACTGTCTCTGAAGAACCTTGGCCGTGGCCATGAGATGGTGTCTACGTTCATCCAGAACGCGCCGGGCATTGCCCGTACCCTGGGTGAGGACGTTATTCCCGATCTCGTAGAATCGGCCCTGATGATGGCTTCAAAAACGAGCGGAACCGTCATCGAGCTCGTTTTGGCAACAGCCCCCACCGCAGCCGAGCGTCTGGGTGATGCCGAACTGTTCAAAAAATATCTTTTGTTGCTGAACAACCTGGTGGCCACCGCGCCGCGCGGTGTTCGCCCGATGCTGGAGAACCTGGACACCCTGTTCGCGCACCTCACGCTGGGCGGTCTTCGCCGCTGGTCGAGCTGGGGCGCGCAGGTACATCGCACCAACTATGCCGAACAGATTCGCTACTTCGGCCTGGAGTCGAAAGAATCGCTCGCCATGATGCAACAGGAGCGCAAAGGCACCCTGTTCGTCGATGTTCAGCGTCGGATCAACATGTATCTGCGCGCGCTTTGGGCACGCGACTTTTTCATGCGCCCGACTTCGGGCGACTTTGAAAAGCGTGAAGGGTACAAACCCTACATCGAAGATTATCTGCTGCATCTTCCCGACGCCTATGATGATTTCGTCATCGAAGGTCAGGAACCGATTTCCGGGCTCACCCTCTATCGCGCAGCGGCAGCCCATGCGGCTGCACATGTGGTCTACACCCAGCAGCCGATTTCCGCGGAGAACCTGAACAATCTGCAAATGGCGGTGATTTCCGTGTTTGAAGATGCGCGCGTCGAACAGCTGGCCATCAACAAATTTCCGGGCTTGCGCCAAGTTTGGGCCCAATTTCACACCATACCGGCCACACAGGGCAACACGCTCGGGGACTACCTG
>NZ_JAQTTX010000090.1 GCF_028710545.1 Halothiobacillus sp.
GATTGATCGCCGCCGGCAAAAAAACGCAGGCTTTTGGGTAAGGAATTGAAATCGGGTGTCACCACGCCACCCAACTCGGTGCGCGCCTTGAACACCCATTTCCCCACAGGATAAAGCCCACCCAGCATCACGTGAGCACGCAACAGCGAGGTACTGGAGAGCAACGGCTTTGCCGCCGTGCTGATGCCGCTGCTGAACACGAATCCTTTGGTCGGGAACAGCGGATCATTGAGCTCCTGGCGGCCCAATCGGGCACCGAACAACCAAAAACCGGTCGTCTGTGCCGGATTGGTGCCGAACTGACTGCGGTCAACCAGATATTCACTGTATAAGGAGCTCGTCCACGAATTGAAATTGCGCACCCAACGCAGGCCCGAAGTCGACGATAACGTCGTGATGCCGGTGTCCTGCTCCCGATCAAACACCTCATAAAGGTCATAATGCTGATTAAGGGGGTCAGAAATTTTCGGCATGCTGTAGGTGGCGCCGAGCGTTTGTTTGCGTTGTGCCAGGGACAAATCCGCTTTCCACGAGTGGCCGGACCGGTTCACATATCGCTGGTTGATTTTGCCGCCGAAGCGCGCGCCCGTATCCGTGCCATAACCCACACGCAGTTCATAACTGCGCGGCTCATTGGGCAGGGTGCGAATCGTGATGGGCACCTGATGCGCCTTGCGCTGATCCCATTGCGGGCGCACCCGCACATCGCTGAAATATTGGCTGCTCGACAAATTCTGATTCATGGCCACCAGCGTTTGCGTGGAGTAGGTATCGCCGGTTTTCGCACCGACCAGATTCTGTGCCAGCTCCGGCTTGAGAATGGTCTGATCGATCGTGATCTTGCCGATGTGGTAGCGGCTGCCCGCATCCAGATCGAGGTGAATGTCGGCCGTATTGGTTTTCGGATCGACCAACAACTCATGCTTTCGCCACTTGGCATCGAGATACCCCGCCCCACGCACGCGCTCCATGATGCCGTCACGCAGCGCGACATAAACGCCCTGATTTAAAAGCGCAGCCTTCGCGGGACGCGCGGTTTTGAGGTAGTCACGCAGAAACGGTTGTCGGGTCAGATCGTCCCCTGCCGACGTGTTCACGACTACATCAACGGCGGCAATATGCACCCGCGGGCCGGGGGTGATGTCCATCGTCGGCATGGCGCAATCGGGATCTTGTTTCAAATCGGTTTGAATCCGTGCATTGAAATAGCCCATGGCTTGCAGCGCATCCCGTGCCGCCAGGGTGGCCGATTGCAAATAACGCCGCATCAATACCGGCGATGCCTCGCAAGTGAAGCGAATCGGCGGAACGGACAGCCCCACCTGTAGAATCAGCGCCTTGTTCTCGGCTTGGGTAATCTCGCCGGTCAGTTGCAGTTGCGGTTTCCCGCTGGCCGCCTGCGCCGCAGACAGGCTCAGAAACAGCACGAGCAAAAAGACAACCGGTGAAAACCACCACACCCGGCCAAACATCAGATCACGCAACGATGGCCAGATCACCCTTGGCTTCCAGCCAGCCGCGGCGATCGGCTGCGCGTTTTTTGGCAAGCAGCATATCCATCAGGGCGTAAGGATCATCGTCCATCATGGATAATTGCACCAACCGGCGGGTTTGCGGGGCGAGTGTGGATTCACGCAGTTGGCTGGGATTCATTTCGCCCAGGCCCTTGAAGCGGGTGACTTGGGGCTTGCCGCGTCGATGCTCGGCGGCAAAACGGCCCAGAATACCGTCGCGCTCGGCTTCATCGAGCGCGTAGAACGTATCCTTGCCCAAATCGATGCGGTACAAGGGTGGCATGGCGACGAATACATGCCCCGCCCGAACCAGAGCCGTGAAATGCCGCAGGAAGAGTGCGCAAAGCAAGGTGGCAATATGCAGGCCATCGGAATCGGCATCGGCAAGGATGCAGATCTTGCCGTAACGTAACTTGGATAAGTCATCACTGCCCGGCTCCAAGCCAATCGCCACGGCAATGTCGTGCACCTCCTGACTCGCCAACACTTGATCGACCCCGGTTTCCCAGGTATTCAGAATCTTGCCGCGCAACGGCATGATGGCCTGAAAATCCCGTTCCCTCGCCTGCTTGGCGGAACCGCCCGCCGAGTCTCCTTCCACAAGAAACAACTCGGTGCGCGAAATATCAGAAGCAGTGCAGTCGGCAAGCTTGCCGGGCAGCGCGGGCCCAGCCGTGACCCGCTTGCGGGCGACTTTCTTGTCGTTCTTGAGTCGCGTCTGCGCCGCATCGATGGCGATACGCGCGATAATTTCGCCCTGTTCGGGATGCTGGTTGAGCCAGAGCGACAGCGCATCTTTGATCACGCCACCGATGAAACTCGCCGACTCGCGCGAAGATAGGCGCTCCTTCATTTGCCCGGCGAATTGCGGATCTGACAGCTTCGCCGACAACACGAACGCGACACGGTCAAACACATCCTCGGGCGTTAATTTAACGCCACGCGGCACCAGATTACGGAAATCGCAGAACTCGCGCACCGCCTCGGTCAAACCCTGGCGAAGACCGTTGACGTGGGTGCCGCCCTGTGGCGTCGGGATCAGGTTCACATAGCTTTCGGTCAGCGGTTCGCCGCCCTCTTCCAGCCAGACCAGTGCCCAATCGACCATTTGCGGCCGCTCGGCCAGCTCGGCACTCATATGACCGACAAAGCCCTGAGCCGGAATGATCGCCCGACCCTCAAGGGCGCCGAGCAGGTAATCGCACAGGCCGTTCTCGTAATGCCAGATTTTTTGCGGCTCGTCGCTGGACTCATCGAGAAAGGTCACCGTGAGACCAGGGCACAGCACGGCCTTGGCGCGCAACACATGCAGCAGGCGGCTGACCAGAAACTTGGGCTGATCGAAATAGCTCGCTCGCGGCCAGAAGCGCAAACGCGTGCCGGTCTGCTTTTTCGGCACGGTACCGACCTCGGTCAGCTCGCCAACCGGGACACCGTCCTCGAAGGCCATCTGCCAGATTTTCCCGTCCCGACGAATCTCGACGGTGAGTTTTTCGGACAAGGCATTGACCACCGACACACCCACACCGTGCAAACCGCCGGAAAAGCGGTAGGTCTTGTCGGAGAATTTTCCGCCCGCATGCAGGCGCGTGAGGATGAGTTCAACGCCCGTCACACCGTGCTCAGGATGAATATCGACCGGCATCCCGCGCCCGTCGTCGGTAACGGAAAGCGAGCCATCGGCGTGCAGCACCACATCAATCCGGCTGGCAAAACCGCTGACGGCCTCATCGACGCTGTTGTCGATGACTTCCTGTGCCAGATGATTGGGGCGCGTGGTATCGGTGTACATCCCCGGCCGCTTGCGCACCGGCTCAAGGCCGGTGAGCACCTCGATGGCGCGGGCATCATATAGTTGAGAATTCGTAGAATCAGCCATGGAAAATCAATGCTCGGAACTGAAAACAGGGTACAAAACAAGGTGCAAACAGCATCACGGTACGTTCAGCAATCAACGTGGGGTTTGCCCGTCGTCGATCCGCTGCCAGGAAAGTGTACACGCAACACGGCAGTTGAGGCCCATTCAGTCAATTCCGGCGCGATATGAGCGAGAGGAGCAAAGCCGTGAGAATCAGGATGATGCCAATCAATTCGAATAATCCGGGCCGCTCGCCCAACTGAATCCATGCACCCAAAACACCGACGCTGGGAATCAGCAATGAGCCGAAACCGGCAATGCGGGTGGGCAGATTGTGCAGGGCATAAATCCAGAGCAGCCAACCCAGCGCCCCCGCCGGCACGATGTTGTAGAACAGAACCCAAAGCAGATGCGATGTCCATTCGGCATGCCAGGGTTCAAGAATCACCGCCGCCAGCAAAATGGCAAAACCACCGAACAGCATCTGCCAGGCGGTGACACTGAGCAGATCGAGGCGATAACGGCGACCGAATTTCTTCTGCCAGATCGAACCACCCGCCCAGGTCAAGCCGGACAACACGGCAAACAAAGAGGCACCGATAGCCAGATGCCCGCGCCACGGTGCGATCATGAAAAACAGCCCCATACCCGCAATGCCCAGCGCCAGCCATTGGCGGCGGGTCAAGCGTTCGTGCAGCACCACATGCGCCATCAACATCAGCCACAGCGGCATGGTGAAGACGATCACCGCGGTCTCACCCGCCGCGCCGGTTTGCAACGCCCACATCATGAAACCGACAAAACCGGCGGTCTGCAAGAGTCCCAATGGAATGACGTAATGCATGGGCGGCGGTCTGAGCGATCGACCCGTTGCAGGCAGCAAGAGCAGCAGCAACACGGCGGGAATGATCGTGCGCAGGGCTCCGAACCACAGCGCTGCAATCTCGCTCAAACCACCTTTCATCACCACCCAGTTGTAACCCCACAGCAAGCCGAGCAACAGCAGGGCGACCAAAGGCCAGAAATAAGGATGATGACGGGCGGAACGCGGGGCGATAACCGCAGGAGAATCGGGAATAGAGGACATGAGTTGACCCAGAGTGTGGCCGCGCCGAAAAGCAAAAAGGGGCTGGAGCATAGCAGTCAGATTCGGGTTTCGCCGTGCATCTGCCTTGAAAAGTGTAGGCAGAGCCGCCATACATTCCCCACTTCGAGTTTTTTTCATTTTCAAACAAGAGGATGCCCATGTCCGATCTGCCTTATATTTTCGACGTTACCGCCGCAGAATTTCAGACCCGCGTCATCGATGCGTCTTTTCAGACGCCTGTACTTGTGGATTTCTGGGCGGAATGGTGCGGCCCTTGCCGGACGCTCAAGCCCATGCTCGAACAGATCACCGAAAGCTATGGCGGCAAATTGCAGCTCGCCAAGGTCAACACGGATGTCGAAGCGCAATTGGCCGGCCATTTCGGCATTCGCAGCCTGCCGACCGTGATGTTGGTCATCAATGGCGCGCCGGTGGATCAATTCATGGGGGCGTTGCCGGAAAGCCAGGTCCGTGAATTTCTGGA
>NZ_JAQTTX010000091.1 GCF_028710545.1 Halothiobacillus sp.
GGATATCCGGCCTGATCGAGCAAACGGAACATACGTTCATAAACCGACTGACTATCCACGGCCATGTGGTTGTCTTTCCCGCCGATGGTGATTGTTCCGAACAGCACATCGTCGTCCGCACGGTACCGAATACCCTCGAATTCCCTCGTCGCGGATACGGCCCCGCCCAGCCAAAGCTCGCCCGCCCCCGTACGATCCGTTTGCAGCACGGGCATGGGGACGGACATGAACGGCACATCGGCCATCTGGGGCGAACAATCGGTGGGCGGTTCACCAAACCAGACCACACCCAGCGCCCGCTCAAAACCACCCTCATACTGCGAAGCAGGCGCAAACCCACGACACGCCTCGGCAAAAAGGCGCGCGAAACGCAGGGCATGAGCGCTGGAGGATTCCGGGTTATTCATCAACATTCAAAAGTCACAGCCAAATATCACAACCATGGGGCAAAAGAACGACATAACAATCGGTCATCTTACCTTGAATTCGCACCTCATAAGGGAGCATGACCGGCATTTGCATTATTGATACGCCCCATCTTCTTGTACGGAATGGGCCACAGACACGCAAAACTTCTCCGAACAATCATGGTGTATTCTGGCGACTCAAGAAAATCGGGGAAAATCGGGGGCAGACAAAATGAGCCAGCACACCCTCAACACTCAATTCGATTTCCAGGGCACCCTATGCCGATCTCACTGAGAAACAGCGTACTTCCCGTCACTTCTGTCCTCGTTATGGCGGCACTGCTCTGGTCCGGTCTCGCCCCGTTCGACCGGGCAACATGGATTATGGAAACCTTGCCCGTCATGCTGGCGTACCCCGTGCTCTGGTTCACGTACCAACGCTTCCCGCTAACTCAACTCCTTTACCTGCTCATTGCCATGCACGCACTGATCCTCATCGTCGGTGGCACCTACACCTATGCGCAGGTGCCCATCGGCTTCGATCTGCAGGCGTTTTTCGGGCTCCAGCGAAACCCGTACGACAAGATCGGCCATTTCTTCCAGGGCCTGGTTCCCGCGCTTGTGGCCCGGGAGATCCTGATTCGCGGCGCATATGTGAATGGTCGGAAGATGCTTGCCTTTATCGTCGTCTGCATCGTGCTGGCGATCAGCGCGACCTATGAATTGATCGAATGGGCGGCGGCGCTGGCGATGGGCCAGGGCGCAGATGAGTTTCTGGGCACGCAAGGCGATGAATGGGATGCGCAGTCGGATATGTTCTTTGCGCTGATCGGTGGCCTGTCGGCACTGCTGGTCTTTTCTCGTTGGCAGGATCGGCAGATCAAAACACTCATCACGCAACGGAATAATTGACTCGGCAGAACCCGACACCCTCCATTCACATGAAGATAGACAGGCTTGATCATCTCTTGCTGACCGTCACGGATATTCGCGCCACGGCCACTTTCTAAATCCGAAGGCTGGTCCGAATTCTGGGCGTTGAGGTCACCAACCGCGTAGTGAACTGAGCATC
Source organism: Halothiobacillus sp. (assembly GCF_028710545.1). GTDB lineage: Bacteria > Pseudomonadota > Gammaproteobacteria > Halothiobacillales > Halothiobacillaceae > Halothiobacillus. The sequence goes on from NZ_JAQTTX010000091.1 coordinate 1,480, forward strand.
AGATTTCAGCGACAGGGCGGATATTGTGCCGCCGCGCCTGCCATGCGCGGTAGGCACGCACAGGATGCCGGAGCGATGCGACGGTATAGATCACCTTCATCATGCGCAGCGAGTTCCAGATGGGCGTATTGCCGTAAATATCGCCCGCCAGCAGGGAAAGCAGCGCTTCCTTGACGCGGAAAATATTGCGCGGCCCCATGAACAGATCGCGCATCGCCGGATTCGTCACACGGTAAATAAACCACGAGAATTCGCGTGGCCCCATACGGATCTGCTCGTCGAACTTCTTCAGCGCCGCAGCCGCCTTGGCGGGATGCTGCAAGGCCGTATCGATCGCATCGGCCGCAACGACGGCACTTTGCATGGCGAGCAGAACACCGGAGGAAAAGACCGGATCGATAAAGGCGAAGGCATCGCCCAGCAGCACGTAGTTCTGGCCGTGCGTACGGTCAGACAGGTAGGAGTAATTGCCCGTGGCCTCGACGTTGTTCACGAATTCGGCATCGCGCAAACGCTCGGCCAGCGGCGCGCAAGACTCGATGTTGTCGCGCAGGAACTGTTCGAGACTGCGGTCACCGCGCGATTTCATATGGTAGGGCCAGGTCACCATGCCGATACTCGTGATGCCATCCATCAGCGGAATGAACCAGAACCAGCCGTGATCGAACCAGAAAATGGTGATATTGCCTTCGGCCTTGCCGTCGTTGCGCATCGCGCCACGCACATGGCCGTACACCGCCGAACTGTTGTGCTTGGGGTTGCGCTGTTTGGACTGCATCTTGTTGGCGAGGAACGTGTCGCGCCCCGAGGCATCGACCACGAACTTCGTTTCCCATTCGGCTTGCGTGCCATCATCCATCACGGCGGTGACGCGCGCGCCGGGGCCGCCCGGATGATCGTCCGGCAGGAATTCCACATGCTTGGCACGGCAGCCTTCGATCACTTCCGCGCCTTTTTGCCGGGCATTGCGGATCAGAATCTCGTCAAACTGGGCGCGCGGCACCTGATAGGCCATCGGCATGGACTTATCCCAAGCCTCGGCAAAGTTGAACACCTGCTTGTGGTCGTGGTGCGGCGATACGAATTCCGCGCCCCATTTTTCCATGCCGATGGCGCGGATCTCATCGCCGACACCCAAGCGGTCGAACAAGGGCATATTGGCGGGCAGCAACGATTCGCCAATGTGAAAACGCGGGTGATGTGCCTTTTCCAGCACGACCACCCGATAGCCACGTTCGACCAATAACGGCGCAACGGTCGAACCCGCTGGCCCACCGCCGATGACCAGCACGTCGCAGTGCTGTGTATTCATTTCTGAAGCATCCGGTTGCAAGATAATGCACTCCTGTTCACGTGAATAATTAAACAGGCAATCGACCACGGCAAAACGATGACATAGACAATCCCTGTATACATATGACTCGCATCATATCACTACCCGGTCATCTGACGTGTGAGCACCTCGGCAGGAAGAGCGCCGCCAAATCAGGCGACCTTTTCAGAATGCGAGCGACATGACGTCTTTTCGAACCTTCCGGGGCATATTTGTTTGCTGTTCTTGTCTTCTTCATGGCGTCATTCTCTCAAGAGTTGAAGCCTCACCATGTCCCGGGGGGATTCGCTTCACTTACTGAAACTTCAACGGTGGCGCCATGCCGATCAGCGCCAGCAGCCCCCAGACGACGAGTGCGATGCCGGCGCAAATGTAAAGCGCGAAGAAGAAATGAAAGGCCAGCGGATTATCTTCACGATTGGGGCGGTACGGTTTGAATCCATTCACGCCGGCGGGTAGCTCACCATGCTGCCAGCCGCGATAGGCCACAGCCAATACGCCCGAACCGAAGCCAATCAAAAACAACGAACCTAGCCATACAGGCATCATCAACCTCCCGCGCCGAACCATTTGCGCGCCACCTTCATCGTCGCCATCACAACCAGGCTGAGCGCGCTCACCATCAAGATTTCGAACGGCCATAGGTTGTGCGAGGTCGGGTCGGTCGATGTGCCGATCACGATGCGAAGTATCACAAAGACGACCATCACCGCCGGTACCGCCGCCGCAAGGCGCCAACCGCCACGCCAGCGCCACAACCCCCAGGCTGGCGCGGCAATGCCCGCAAGACCGACAACCAGCATGGTCAGCATAAAACCGTTGAACAGCGCCACGTCGCCCGCACTGACAGGCTTGCTCATCTGCTCGTGGTAGGCCTGATCCTGCGCTGCCTTGGCGCGTGCGTTCATTTCCGCCACCCATTCCGGTTGATCCTGCGCGGCGGCGGCTTCGCCGCTCGCCACCACATGCCCTCGCCAGACGGCGACGACGGGCGTATTGTTCGTGCTGCCATCCCCGGCCTTGATGCGGATCTCATCCACTTCATCGCCGGGCTGAAAGAAAAAGAACCAGGCCAGCGCTTCGCCACGACCCGAGTAACGCTGCGAAGGGCTGGTGCCGACATTGACTTTCTTGCCGTGAAAATAGGGCGTAATCCAGATCCCAGCTGGCTTATCCGTGTCATAGGCCAAGCGCAGATAGAAATTCTGATTACGCGCCAGAGTGACATCGTCACCAGACGACCATGTTTCAAGCACGTGCACCGTGGTGGTGGCGTGTGCGCTGTTCAACGGCACAAACCATGCCGACAGGACAAATAAAATCGCCATCATGCGCCACCACAAGTGGTGGACTGACCACATATGACTGATCGCACATAAAGCTTTCATATTCATTTTTTCGGGCACCCCTCAATGATCCGCCTCATGAACATTGTGATAGCCTCAACGCTTGAGGTAAACGGCGCAATCGGCGTTAGCGGGTTTGCGGTCGCCCGCCCGGCTGGTTATGTTCTTTGCTCCCAACATTGCGGGCCGCGACTGCCGAGCATGACGGCGACTACAACGATGGAACCCACCTCGGGGTGGACACGAACTGGCAAGCTCATAGGCACTTGAGAATCCCCGCCAGCACATCTTCCACTGGTTGCCCGGGATTTCGATCTGTCTCGTACACAGCCAAGTGCCGGTCGAGTTCTTGGCGGAGCGCGTGAGCGCGCCTTGCATCTAATCGGCCAGCGACGCGCTGAATGTGCCTCCAGCCATAAGACCATGTTTCTTGATCGCTTCGGCGATTGCGTCAGTCTTAGGGAACCTCTGATTGAATCCTTCGTGGCCGAGACGGGCTTTTGAGGGATGAGTCGCAAGGCGCGGCGCGATACGGGCTTGCGCCAGCTTCGCGTTAATGGTTATTCCATTCGTGAGCGGCGCAACACAGCGGGCTTACGCCAGCTCCGCGTAAAATCGCCCTCAAAAGCCCGTCCCATGCGGGTTGCTGCCCAAAAGCCGCAACACTTCGTTATCGGCCTTGGCATCGTAGCGTAAACTACGACCTGCGGCCTCTGCCTCGTTTTGCGGCTTTTGGATCA